>JAUMXY010000027.1:0-16579 GCA_030528885.1 Bacteroidales bacterium
ATATAAGCAAGAACTTGATTTATACGAGGTTACGAGAGTTAGGTTCATAATCCTCACTCTCCGCTGAAAGGGATGTTAAAGCATCCCTTTTTTATTTGTAAATCAGCGAGCTATAATACGGAAATTAGAAAATCAAGAAAGAACGATACAACAAAAACGAGTGACATTACTCCAAGAATTAGCATTCAAGGGTTTCATTCTCACAGACATTACAAGAGACAGCTGCTCTATTAAGACTTTAGACAGCATAGCGGAAGCATTAGGAGTTAAACTTGTAGATTTATTTAGGCAATGAAAAAGAGAATATTGGATTTCGCTTATAAGATGGGAGTAGCGGCCAACTCTTGTATGAAAATCAAAACCACAGCATCGTGCAGCTACTATTCACTTTCTTTTCTAGGGGAAGATGAATTCCCTATCCCAACAGGATTACCTTCTATTATAAAGGTTGAGGGTGAAACATTATCTTTGATAAATGAGTATGAGGCGTTAGAACTATTAAATTCATTTAGCGATACAGAATAATTCGCTAATTTTAGTGAACAACCATACACGTTTAGCAATTTTCTCTACACCCTTCCCCTTCATTGAATAAAGGATTTGCATTTCCTGTATTTGCTTGTTCATAAGTCATAGGATTTCCTTTAACTATTTCTAAATATTGGTGTCCGCTAAAAATCTTTGGTGATTTCAGGGACTTCTATTTTCTCGGACAGCCTATATACTGGACGTATAAGTAGCCTTTTGGTTGCTGTAAAATGACAGAATATGCCTCAAAATAGAAAATCTAGTCATCTACGGTTAAGTTTAGTCCTGTGAGGGGCGGAATTTTAGCGGACAGCGTTATAACCTCTCAAGAGGGGCTTATCTGTTGCCCAAACCTGTATTATTCGACACAAAAGCATGTTTAGCGGACACAATAGAATCAAACACAAATATTTGACTGACTATAGGGACGAACTGAGAAATATTTACATTGGCTTAAAGAAGAATACACAGGTAAAAGAAAAGGTCGAGAGGACCCTATCAGATATTACAAACCCTCTCAATCCTTCAATTATCCAAAAGTGACCCAGAATAAATGGCGCTATAATAAAACTGCTCGGCAAACATAAGTCGAAACCATATCTTATAACAGGTAAAAAAGCGAAAGTAGAGGGGTGGCAATATCTCTAGATTGGATAATAAAAAAAACGCCCATCAATGAATGATGGACGTTGAAAGTTTATAATACCACTCATTTACATTTTCTCATCGGCAACTCTTTTATTCCTCTATGTATTTATTAGTTTCTCCGAATTTTGCAAAGTAAGCGGTAGTACTACCTTTAGGGATGTAAATAGTGCAGTTTTGCGGTTTAAATTCCATTTCTGGTGGTGTAGAAGATTCGAAATGATATTCATTAAATCTACTACTACTCAATGATGTTGCATTGGATGGAACATATATACGTCCGCCACCTCCTCTTATATCTATCTTTGAAACACCTTTTGGTAGTCGAAGTTCCTCAATATTGCTAGAAAAACTAAAAATCCAAGTGTTGGAAAATCCATTACTTTTAAACGTACAACTACTGAAATCAAATTTCTTTATTTTTGTATTTTCAAAACTACAAGCACCATTGTAATCGCTCATAGAATGACGTTTCTCCATTCCTATATCAGTCAATGTTGCAGGGAAGTCAATGTGTTCCAGATTGTAACAATTTGCAAAAGAAGCATTTCCCATTCTGGAAAGGAATGGTGGCAATACTACGTGTTTCAATGATGTGCAGCCATAAAAAGCGTGCCCACCAATAGAAGATGCTCTTAGAGGAAGAATTACCGTTTCAAGGCGTTTCATGCCTTCTAATGTTTCATGAGGCACATAACATTCTTCCTCAGCTTTAGTAACACTTGTTGCATCTTCCATCAGTTTTGAAAAACCTGCAATTTGGGCATGCTCCAATGCCGTCATATCCCCGTTGGTATATTTTGCATCAGCTACTTGCCCCAAAAGCGAAAACAATCCAGATAAGGCGGCCGCATTGGCATCCTCTTCTCTTTTCTTTTGTGGTGATGAGGTTATATATGTCTTAGCAAGATTGAGGTATCTCATGTTTTTACATTGCTTCAATACCTCAAGATCGGTTTCGTACATAAAGCCTGTGATAGTCAATGAATCTATACTGGACAATTTGTCAATTGGCAAGACAGATAGAATAGTATTCGGCTTTTCGAGTTTTATATCTAAAGTAAGAGGTGTTAGGCCATCTTCATATAATATGTCTGAAGTGAACCCTAACCCCAAGAATAAATCCATTGCCCCCTTCGGAATATCTATTTCATTGACTTGCTTATACGGCTCGCCAGAAAAATAGTAAAATTTGCGGTCGATTTTTTTAGGAGTTTTTTTGAATACAAACTTTTCAAATGGGGCATCCTCGTTTCGCTGTTCTGGAAGATTAAAAGTTTCTTTTCCTATATATTCCACATCCTTTTCAAACGTTATCCGTTTAGCTTTGCTATGGATAGGTCTGCTTATATAAACAGGTCTATTGAAAACGATTTCCTCTCCTACAAGATTAAGCCCATCTGTAATATACAAGGTATTGTCTCCTTCTTCAAATGCCGATGTAGTAATATCACCAAGATATCTGATATTTTTGGGGATAGTGTCAATTCTGACACCCCTAACTCCTTCCAGATATACAGCCTCACGAAGTCCTCCGTCTTCCACTTGAAAATGGCTTTTTATTACATAGTGTCCTTTAAAATCTTTCGAACAATCTTTTCTCTCAAAGAGTAGTGTTCCGTCCTTCATAATAGCACCTCGTAATCCTTCATTGTAGCACATGTACATAATAGAAGGTAATTCAAACGGCAAAGAAAAATCTAACTTCAAACCTTTTATTTGGATTCTTTCAATATGGGCAAAGCCCGCTTCCTTATATTTCCCGAACCAATCTTCTGCCATTCCAGAATATACAATATCCCACATGCCCGAAAGTAAATCAGCATGGTTAGAATTGTCATTTCCTGTAGTAGGACTTAGGAACTTTCTTTCATAACCATACATGTTTTCAGATATGATTAATTCTTTGATATTTGTATTTGGTTCAGGCATAGCAGGAATAGTATTCCCATCTATTCCGGACAAATCAAGAACTTCTAAAGCAGGCATTTTGCTAATGAAAGTATAATCCTTTTCATTTAGTATTGTTCCTCCCTTTATTACTAGTTTCTTTATGAAAGGCAATTCAGCCTTTTTAATTAGAGACTTCAACTTGCCAGGCTTTATGAGTTCAACCGTCTTACAGCTATCTATAACACCTGCATTATCTGCAAAAGAAAAATTAAACGTCAGTCCCAAAACTAACAGTAACAATGATAAACGCTTTGACATAATCTGCCCTTTCTTTTTTTGACCAGCCAAAGCCCAAAGCTGGATATGTTTTATTCTCGGTTAACTATGGTATATAGAAAAAGCGTGGGCTTAATCACGTTAGCCTGTCCCGCTGTCAAGGTCTCGCATTACCTCCCTGTCTGGACAAGCAATGCGAACACCCACGCCGAATATGATGACAAGGCAACACTGTTATCTATATATAACAATGAAGCCGAGCATTACCATACTCAGAGTGGCATTCACCATTGCTATCATTGACAGGGATCCAAAGTTGCGAGTTTTGACAGTCAAATCAAGCGTAGTAAACGCCAAATCATATATACACCCCTAAAGTGCTTTACAAACAGCACACAAAGGAGTAGTGCAAAGTTACTTGATTTTTTGCAAACTTGAATTAAAAAACATTCGGAATTTTATGTAACCAGTCATTAATTAACGTGAGTTCGATATAAAGAGTCGCTTTGCGAGAAATCATACAAAAATACAAATGAGATTTTGAGAGATTTTGAATAGAGTATGATTTGACTCCGTCGATCTAAAGATTCTGCCTCACAGAGGTACTATAAAAACATATTTTGTTATATTGAACTTGCGTTTTGATAACGTATCGTACCCATCGAGTACGGCATGGCGCACCCCTCGGGTACGCTTTTTGTGCCCTTTTCCCTCCAAAATTCCAAATCGTTGATACTCAGACATGCCGCCCGTGTCGGAAATAATAGGCACAGGGTGCTCGTGTTATTATGCACACGGTGTCTGAAACCTTGTCTGCACGGTGTGCGTTTGCAGCCACTTGCCCAGCCCTCCTCAAAAAGAAAAGAGGCACAAGGTGAAAATGCCCTGTGCCTCCATACTGAAGTATTAGTGTCTGATAAGTGTCGTGGACGTTTGGAAAGGATTGAAAACAACACAGATTTATCTTTTTACGGCTTCAATCTGCAAGCTCGCCGTGTGGCCGCCAAACTGCTTGGCGTATTCGCATTCGACCACTGAGATTCCCACTTCGTATGTTCCTTCGCGCACAATATAGTATTCCATGTCCACTGTAGACGTGCCACGCGTAAATCGGTCGAAGAACAGATTGAAACCAGCGTCACGGACTTCCAAGTAGCCGCCCCGTCCGCCCAGCATCCGATAGCCTGACAACTGGGACACGGGCTCTAGGCACGCTGGATGCTGCGCCGCCACTTTCACGAAATCCATATCGCGGTCAGCCGTGATGATATGGCGGATTCTGAGCCTATCCCCTACTCTCAGCGGCTCGTTTGCCTCATAGGCTTTCCATTCGCCTCCAGCAGCGGATTGCACATACAGTTTGCGCTGCACTCGCAATTCCTCTGTGTTATAAGCCTTCAGCTGACTTGCATCATCTGCAAACTGCGCATAAGCGGCTCCCCAAGAGATGCCTGGCGAAGTTTTGGTGACAGTCAGCTGCCCTACTCCATCTTCCAGCATATTCACAGGTACAGCTGCCAAGACATTGCCCTGCAACGCAAGATTGCTTTCGCGCCCCTCCAACTCGTGACGCCTTTCGTTCATCGTACCATCACTCAGACGCTCCAACGCCACGCCGTCAAGCAACAGGCGAGGCACAGCCGGCACAAAGAATTTTTCCATAGGAGAAACCTGCAGCAACATTTCAGCCACATCTATTGTATTCAGGGGATTATCCCATTTCTGAACTTGCTTCTGGGTCATGAGCCACAGCATCATATCGTTCAGGCAAGCATCATTCTTGTCTTTTTGCTGAATGGCCTTCATGGCTGCCACCTGAGTGGGGATTCTGTAATCCATCCAAGAATAATGAGCCTGATCGGAGGCAAAGAAACAACCCTGCCCTGGTTTTTCGACAAGGTATTCCTTCAGAAGCTCCACCCATTTATCTGCCGCCTTGAAACGGTTGGAGTTTCTCAGCAATGAAGCACCCTTGGCTACTCCGTAAAGCGTCATGCTCTCTCTCTTCTTTTCCAGCAACGACAAATACTTCTCGCACATCTTCTGAACACCCTTCTCCATGACCCTGCCCTGCATGGCGGAAACAAGAGAAAGATAACGGATGGAAGTCTCGGAAAGCGCCTCATCTTGCTTCATCAACCTGCGCTCTTGATAAGCTTTCAGTTCCTGCTTGTCCAAGAAACGAATGCCCTGCTCCAACATCTCTGTCATGCGTTCGCCCAAGGCACCAGAAGCTGCCAAGCGCTCGCAAACAGCCAAGGTGACGTACCTGTTCCCAGCCATTCCCCTAAACCAGCTCCAACCGCCATCCTCCTGCTGCAATTCAGACAGCTTGGATTCTGCCTGAAGCAGGTTCTGCAAGAGCTCCTCTTTGTTCTCATGCTGCTCCAGCATCGGGAACGTGTCCATCAGCCTGAGAAGGCGAGCATTGGCGCACCATGCAGTTGCATAATCTATCGCATTGTCATTCAACGGGTTCTTCACACTCCTCAGCGCCTCAATGCACATCCAAACAGGGTTGTCCGTATATTCGATTGTCAGCTGGCGAGCAGTCGCTGTCGGAGAGTTGCCATTAAAAAGCCCTGTCAAATCTATCGTTTTCTCCACAGCAGCCCCATCAACACTGCCTGTCAGATAGAATGGGGCGGTCTCTACCACCTGTTGCTTGGTCGGAAGAACAGAGATTCTATTCCTTTCCCCATCACTCATATTTCCAGCAGCTGCTACCAACTCACAGTCAAGGTCGTGCCACCCCTCCTTCACCTCGAAGCCAAACTGCACCGCAGCAGTCTTTCCTGCCTCAACCCCAAACAGTTTCTCTTCAGTCATCACAACCTCTCCCGTCTCTGAGTCTATCAGACGTAATCTGACATTGCCACTGAAATCCCTGTCGCTCTGATTGACGACCGATGAGGCAAGTACCGCCTTGTCACCAACCCGCACGAACCGAGGCAAGTTAGGACGCAGCATCAACTCTTTCCTCGCCACCACAGTCGCCCTGATGGTATCCCATTCCATCTCTTTCGTATGGGCAAAAGCCATGAATCGCCATTCTGTCAGCGACTCTGGCAATGTAAATTGAAGATCCACCTTTCCTTCAGCATCCGACACCTGATGCGGCAAGAAAAAAGCCGTCTCTGCAAAATTCTCGCGCATAGCCATCTTGCTTCCCCCCTCATCCCAAGTTGACCTAACAGTGTTTTCTTTCAACACCTCTGATTCTATTCCTTCATAGCTCATGCCTGCGACACGCCCCTTCAATGCCATGTCAGCAGAGGTCATCGTGACACGATTCATCAGACTTCGCCCATATGTAAATCCCCTCAGACTATTAAACTCACGTACATACCCCCCAGTTCTTGGCACATAGCCCGACAGGTAGAACATCGGGGATGAAGTCGTTGTGTTCGCAAAATTCCTATAGAAATAAGGCTCGCGATAAAAGCTATTGAAAAGCCAGCTGTGAGAGTAAATCCGATCCAGCGCCGCATCATACAGCACCGCCATGACCTCAGCACCGCTCACACGCTTTCCTTCCTTATCCTCGATGGTCAACGTCCACCGCTCTTGCTGTCCTGGCAGCAGCTTGTCACGAAACGACGCCCATCCCATTTTCAGCTCCTTTTCAGGTCTTTCCAGCACAAAATTGTGAGTCTGCAAAGACATATGCCCATTCCTCACATACATCATCTCAACTTCAATCTTCTCTCCCCACTCCTCTTGATGCCTCAAACGTATGTGCTGCATCGTTCCGTCTGTCACCAGTGAATAGCTCTCCAGTCGCCCATTCTTATTATTTACATTATATATAACATAGGCATCAGTCTCCCGAGTAGAGAAATAAAGGTCCACATACCCCCCTCTTACATACTCCCTTGAAGTCGTACAGAAGAAATCGTCTTCTTTCAGCCAACTGTCTGGCCGCAGCTTCTGTCCCGTCCCCATCTTGTCCAAATCCACCACTGGCAAAGCAGAGCTGTAAAGGATAAACTCTCTCCGATTCTCGACTTTTTTGCCATTGCGGTCCAAAGTTGTTGCAAGCAGCGTATAACGAACGCCCAAGCGCAAATCCTTGGGCAATGCAGTCCTTTCAGCAGAGGCAAACACTCCTTGAGCCACAGCGCTGTCAGCATAGAGAATCTGGTAATCGCCCTGAAGCTTGATTTTCTCGCGGTTGGCATCATAGGCCTCAACCTGGAAGTATCCATTCTTCGCCAAATCAATTTCACGCTCCATCTGTACCTCCAAAACACAATCTTCATCACTCACATTGATTTGCCACAAACCCTCATGCGTTTCACCGTTCATATCAGCAACAACAGCTTTCACACGGAAACGCATCAATGAGCATCCGTCCTTCAGATAGTCGTCAGTCAGCGACAGCGGCACGAGGAAACGCCCCGACTCGTCTGTGACCAGCTCCCCCTGAGCGAGTTCAATCCACCTTCCATCGCGTTCCCACCATCTGAAAGGAGCCGCCATACATTCAACCGTATAATGCACCGAAGCACCTTGCACTGGTACACCCGACAGCATCATAGCCTTTCCTTCCGCCTCGATACGCTGTCCAAATCGCCCAGCCTTTTTCCCTGTAAACGTAACTTCAAAATTGGGGCGCTTATATTCTTCCACTTTCGTCCATGCCACCCCCAGCGCCCCATCTTGTGTCTTGGCATTCAGCGCCAGGGTGCCAACAGCACAATCAGCAGGCAACACCAGTTCAAAGGAAGCAGTACCATATTCATTTGTCACAAGTTCCGCAGATGCCACCTCCTTACCGAGGGCGTCACACGCCACCACCTGCAACCGTTCAGAAGGCAGCACTTTCACTTGACCATCATTCTGGACGCACACAACAACTGCCCCCTTCACCGTTTGCCCCGGACGGTAAATGCCACGATCGGTCACCACCTCCAAATTCTTATTTATCCTCCCCTCGCTCAACAAAGTCCAGCTCTTACCTAGACGAGTATAATACGTGTAATCAACATCATCCTTTACAGCACGAACCCACAAATCCTCAGGTACCTCAACCATTCCTTGGGCATCTGTCAGCAATTCGCTCACAACGTCCCGATTCTCCCATCCCTCTTGCTTTTCCTCATCAGAAGGCACACGCTTACGGCACTGCACCTTCACCCCCGATACAGGCCTGCCAGTCTCTTTGTCAAGCACATACACCTGACTCACGCCATTCGTCTTTCCCAATGCTATCAAATACAAGCTCGTAACCTGACATTCCTTCACCATACGCTTCCCAGCCGCTTCCGCCACAACCACATACCGTCCAGCAGGCAATGTCAGACTAAATTCAGCCGTGCCCACAACAGGAAGCCCTTTTGCCTTGCGGGCAACATTGGCCGTGTCTGTCCCCAAGAGCAATTCCCGTTTCTCCACCACAGCGCCATTCTCCTTCAGCCCAGCGCCGTCTCCCGTTCCAGAAATTTTGCCCATATAATGGCGAATGGTCACGGTCACACGCTCGCAATTCCAATACTCAAGCTTCACCTTGCTGGAGGTACCTGCCAACAAAGGCGATGTGCTAAAATCCCCCACTTGCACATGCGGGCATAGCAAATCATCCAACACCGAACGCAACATCCCAGAGCGACGAGAGCGAGCCACATGCTCTTCTGCCCATTGCAGAAAAAGAATCGACTCATCTTTCTTATTCAGCTCATTCGCATACTCTAAAGCCACATCAGCGCCAACTTCCTCCCCTTTCACCTGCTGCAACAACCGATAGAGGCTGTCCTTATGCTGCTCAGCAGACAAAAAGCCATGCCGTTTTTCCACTCGTCGCTGCAGAATCCAAAGTCTCATTTTCAGCATCGCATAGGCATTGATATTGCCACGTTGCCTGTACACTTCGCAGGCACGTTGATAAGCTTCGACCCGTTGATAAGCCTCCCATCCCGCATGATTTTCCACAAAATCGAGCAACACAGAAAGCATATCATTCTCATATAAATCACTATCCTTCCCCTTCTCCAGCAACACTGAATAAGGGTCAGACTTAGCGTCAGCTAAAGTCTCCATATCCGCCAGAACACGAGAAAAGTACGCATCCTTCTTCTGAAGGAACTGCGTTCGGGTTTCTTCATCAAAAACATGGATATAAGACTGCGTCATCTCGCCATAGCACGATGCCAGCATCGCGGCAGCCACACTCTGTTCCACAGCATCCCTTCTGCCCTCCAACTCTTTCTCCAATTCAACAATATTCTGCTTGAACGTATCGGGGTCTTTATCCGCCTCTTTCTGAATCCGCTCCACAGCAGACTTCACCTTCACGGCAAAATTATCTTTTTTACCAAAAGCATGAGACGCCCCCATAAAACAACAACAAAAAGCAATAGCGATAGTAATAAAACGATTATTCATGTCCGTCATCATATAAGTTTCTTCAATATGCCACATTCAGCAGCGTATGATATTCTTAACGTATATCAATACGCAAAAATACGTTTATATCCATCAATAACAAAATTAAAAACCTTAAAAGAACAAAAAACGGAGAGAAGAAGGTTCTCAACGAATCGACACAACGATTTTAGCTTCTCCATCATACAATAAAAGGTGCGCCCCGCAGGATGCACCTTTCACTTTTATAGGTTTTCTTTCTTCGCTTAAATTCTCATCGTGTTGTCACTTACTCTCTTCCTCACATGATAGGATGAAGCCATAACTGTAAGGCTTATTAGCGTCTATTGTATATTTCTCCAAAGTTTGTGCCCCCCATCCATCATTACAACCGACTCCGTGAATATTCAAATCTATATTCACATTGATGAAATCCCTGTCAGGAAGTTCAAAAGGATGTCCAGCCTTCTCAATGTCCTCTTCCAGCCAAGGCCATGCCCTGAAGCAGAGAGGCTGAAGACCTTCTATACGCAAATTCAGTTTCCCGTCAGAAAAAGCCATCCATCTGACATCACAGCGATTGCCATTCTCCTGCGGTGCAGGATAGTTGACAACAAAGTCGTCGAGAGGCAATGAATACTCCCCTATAAACTCAGACGATTTTCTGTCAGGATAATTCTCATAGATGCCTCTGCCATACCATGTTATCTCATCCATTTCAGGATTAACCAACATCTTCATACCAAACTTAGGCATCAGCGGCAACCCCTCTTTTGCAGGAGCATAGTCGGCAAACACGAGTATCTTCCCTTCTGAATTTATCTTATAGGTCAAGCTATATTTCGCGCCAATCTCCATCTCTTTTTCGAAAGACAACACGACATTTCCGTCCTGCTTGCTGGATTTTGAAGAAATCATTTTCATTTCCTCTCCAGCCTTTCTCCATTGACCAAGCCTGCGGTTGTAGTTGTTGTGCTTCTGATTCTCTGTCGCGGGTTTCCAGAAATACGGCTTGAGCGGCTCTTTCAGCAGCTCCGTATTTTCATGTTTCCACGAAATCAAATAGCCTGTTGCCTTTTCAATGCTTACAATTTCTTTTCCAGCTGTAACCACATAGCAATTATCGGCTTCCTTCAATGCCGGTACAGATTCACCCGCTTCAAATTTCACAGCAGGCTTTTCTACAAGCAGGAACTGCTCCTTTGCGACTGTGAAACCAGCGTCAGCCCATATCGTGGAACGACGAAGACGAGCATATACATTGAGGAAAACCTCTCCCTGCGTATCATCATAAGCTGGTATTTCAAGAATCTCGTTCGTGTTAATCGGCTGTTCGCTGGAATGTACAACTTTTCCATCATCCACGAACTCATAGAAATAATCGAATTCGTCAGCAGAAGTAAAGCAATAACTATTCAGGACACGGATATTGCTTGACGACACCAATTCAAAGTTCAGATACTGGTTCACTTTCTGAACCTCGAAATACTGAGGGTGCGGTGTTCTATCGGCACGCACAATGCCATTGAGACAGGTAGTTGACGAATGAGGGTTATCTCCGTAATCTCCTCCGTAAGCAAAGTATTCATCATTTTCAAGCTTCAAGGCAAACGGTTCATCCCCATACTTTTGTATGTTGCTGCCCCGTTTCTTGGCCATTCCATGATCACACCATTCCCATATCACAGCTCCAAAGTTACTTGGGTCGGCATTGATGACATCTGCATAATCCTTATAGTTGCCTAATGAATTGCCGCCAGCATAAGCATACTCTCTCATAAAGAAAGGCTTGTCTGTAATCTGCTTCGACAACGCTGCGACTTTATCAGGATGAATGTATCCGTCATCATAGAAATCGGATATGTCACGGTCCGTATCACTGAACACCAGTCTTGTAGAATCCATCTCACGGACTTTTTCTGCCATCGCAACAGAATTGATTCCTTGCCCACCTTCATTGCCAAGTGACCAAATCAACACGCAAGGCCAGTTTTTGTCTCTGGCAACCAGCGACTCCGCCCTATCCAGATGCGCCTTGGTCCAATCAGGGTTATCTCCAAGTTCACGATTTTTCAAGCCGTAGGCATGGCTTTCTTGATTTGCCTCATCCATCACATATAGACCATAGATATCACAGAGTTCATAGAACAATGGATCATCAGGATAATGAGAGGTCCTTATCAAATTGATATTTGCTTGCTTAATCATCTTCAGGTCAAGTTCCATGGTAGCCCTATCCATCGTGCGCCCAGTTCTTGGATGAAATTCATGCCTGTTCACTCCTTTAATCTTGATTGCCTTACCATTATAATAAATTACCTCACCTTTAATTTCCACCTTTCTGACACCAAGGTGATTGTTGAAATGCTCCAATTCCTTCCCTTTGCTACTCAACACGATATCCACATCATACAGGTTAGGTTTTTCAGAAGACCACAGAGAAGGATTCTCCAGATTGAGTTCTACTTCCACATTTGTTTCCTCCCCTGGAACAATCTTCTTGATAGTCTGCATTACAGAATAAGAGACCTCTTTACCCTTGCTGTCCTTTCCGCTGACAGCTACTTTCAATTCTATATTCTTCTTGTTCTTCGCTGACAGATTTGCCAGTTGGAACTTGATTTTTGCTGTCGCATTAGAATAATCCTCATTAGGTATCGCTGTAATCACATAATCAGCGATATGGACGTCGGGCCTTGTCCACAAGTCAACGGAACGGAAAATTCCAGACAAGCGCCACATATCCTGGTCCTCAAGATAACTGCCGTCGGAATACGAATAGACTTCCACAGCCAGCTTATTGTCCCCCTCCTGAACATAGGGAGTGATATTGAATTCTGCCGGAGACATCGAATTTTCGCTATAACCGACCTTATGGCCATTTACCCAAACATACATCGCTGATTCCACTCCACCAAAATGCAAGAAATATGCTTTATCTTTCACTGGAGCTTGAACCTTAAACGAAGTCACATATTGACCGACAGGGTTTCTGTTTTCGTATGAATAATAATTAGCAGGCGGTTCAGACATCACACGAGGCTGATCCTTCTTGAACGGCATTGTCCAGTTGGTATAAATAGGTATGCCATAGCCCTGCATCTGCCACTCTCCTGGAACTACAATATCATCCCAGCCAGACACATCAAAGCCTGGTTCATAGAAATCCACCGTCCTTTGCTCTGGACGCGGAGACCAGCGGAATTTCCACACACCATCCAAAGACTCACATTCACCTGACGAATATCGTTTTGAGGGCAATGTAAGATTCGCGTGGTATGGTTCCTTGTTTATTCCTATAACCTGAGGATTTTCCCAATCATTGATTTCCTGTCCTTGAACTGCATATCCAAGGCCAAACATCAAAATAGAAAGTAGCAGCTTTCGCATATTCACATAAATTTAAGTTAGACATTATTCATACATTTTGAGTCTTTCTGGACATGCCCATAAAGACTCAAAACACAAAGACACCACAAAGGTAAGTATTTTATCCTAAAAACGAAAGATTCTTCGCGAAAAAAGCATTCAAACAGCAAATTGCAGCATGAATATCAGGACTCTTGAACATCCATTAAAATACCGTACCCGAGGGGTCCACCTCATCGGACCCCTCGGGTACGGTACGGCGAACCCCTCGGGTACACTTTCGAAGCCTTGCGACTATTCAAGGGAATACTCTACTCGATTGACCACACGCACACGCTTGATATAAGGAGAATGGGCATCACGGTCTTCGATAGAGAATTGCCCTTGCTGGGCACTGCGTATGCCCCCAAGTGTGGCACCTGAGTCATCTGCAAACTTCTGAGCTGTGGCACGAGCGTTTTTCGTTGCCTCTTCAACCATTTCCGGCTTAATCGTGTTCAAACCGGTAAACTCATACACAACAGCATTACTGCCATACTCATCTATGACAATGGCAATGCCCTGCTTCATCAATTCAGACTGACGCCGCATGAGTTGACGCACCTTGTCCACATCTGTAGATATCACCGTGATGACACTGGTCGCACGATAACGATAGTTCATGATTTCATTGCTATAATTATCTGCCTGACGGTCTGAGACAACGGGCGGATTGACCGTGATGTCCGCCTCGGCAATTCCTCCCGACTTCAGAAATGCCACCACTTGCTTGTTCTTCTGCTCCAACGACTCATACATTTCTGAAGGATTATTTCCTATTTCCTTATATATCAAGGGCCACGTAACTTTATCGGCTTTCACCTCACGTTCTGACAATCCGCGTACAGAAACAGTGCGTTCCATCTCCTTAACCGTCACCATGCCACAGCGTATGGCACCACCCATCCCAATCAGTCCGACAGCAAGAATGATTGCAGGTATAATTTTTTCACGATTTTTCATATCTTTCATTATTAATGAGCCTGCTGACTCGGTTTAACATACTGTTTTTACGGCTACAAAAGTATGCTAAAAATGGATGGCGACCAAAAACGAAGCTTTAAAAAAACAAAAAGCAGCCCTTACGGACTGCTTTTTATCTTTTTATAACAGTTGTTGAGCGCTCTGCCACCCTATCCTTGTCATTGGCAATAAACTATGCTTTCTGGCTATAAAACTGCGCATACCATTCGGCAAATGCTCGCAAGCCATCTCGCAAGGAAGTTGAAGGCTTGAAACCATAGTCACGTTCAAGGGCAGAGGTGTCGGCATAGGTCGTCGGCACATCGCCTGGCTGCATGGGGACGAGCTGCTTGTGGGCATCAAAGTCGTAATCCTCTGGAAGCACCTTGGCGCGAATGAGTTCCTGCTGGAGAATGTCCACGAAGTTAAGCAGGTTCTCCGGGTTGTTGTTGCCAATATTATACACTGCATACGGAGGCAATGGGAGCCCATCCTCACCTTGCTTCTTTTCTGGAGCACCCTGCATGATGCGCACAACGCCTTCTACAATATCATCCACAAAGGTGAAGTCGCGCATACAGTTTCCATAGTTGAAAATCTGTATCGTATCACCTTTCACCAGTTTGTTGGTGAATCCGAAGTACGCCATGTCTGGACGCCCTGCCGGACCATAGACTGTGAAGAAACGCAATCCTGTAGAAGGAATATTGTACAGCTTGCTGTAAGCGTGCGCCATCAGTTCGTTAGACTTCTTGGTTGCCGCATACAAGCTGACAGGATTATCGACCTTGTCGTCTGTTGAATAGGGAACTTTCTTGTTGGAGCCGTACACGCTGGAGGAGCTGGCATACACCAGATGCTCCACAGGAAAGTTGCGGCAAGCCTCCAAGATGTTGTAGAAACCTATGAGGTTGGACTGAATGTAAGCATCTGGATTGGTGATGCTATAGCGCACACCCGCCTGAGCTGCAAGGTTCACCACCACCTGGGGCTTGTGCTGTTCAAAGATGCCATCTATCGTGGTCTTGTCGGCAATGTCGCCTTTCACGAACACATAATTGACATCAGCAGGCTTTGCAGCCTCCAGCTCCTTCAGACGGAACTCCTTGAGGGTCACGTCATAATAGTCATTCATATTGTCAATGCCAATAATCGTAGCACCTTTCACATCCTTGAAAAGTCGCTTCACAAGGTTCGAGCCAATAAAACCAGCCGAACCTGTTACAAGGATAGCCTTGTTATTCAATTCAATCTTCTGCATAAACTATATTTTCAATGTTCACCATTCTTACAAATCGTCTGTTGTCCGTTGTCTGTAGTCCGTCACCCCCCCAAACTTCTCCACAGCTTCCTTATATGTATCCAAACTGCCGATGTCAAACCGCCCAGCCGTCATTTCCCACGCATGCATTGGGACGTGCTCTACCATATAGTGCGCCAGATTGCCAGGCGCATCCTTGCCACATCCATTCTCTACTGAATGGCGCACCCAATCCAAGTCTTCCTTTCTATATATATAAAAAGGTGGGACAGCCCACTGGGACTTGGGCACCTGCGGCTTCTCTTCCATGCCAAGCACCTTCATATTTTCATCAAGCTCCACCACACCGGTACGCTGCAACTTCTCAATGCTGGGCTGTTGATGACACATGATGCACGATGTTCCCTTCTCCTTAGCGAAATCCACGAACTCCCGAAAAGAGAAGAATAGCAAGTTGTCTGCCGCCACCACCAGCATATCATCATCCACACTCAGCTTATCCATGGCATACAGCAAATCACACACAGCCCCCAGACGCGTCTCGTTCGTCTCTGTACCATCATCTACAATCGTCACAGGCTTCGTGTAATGCAGTTCAGCCTTCCACTCCTCAAATATAGGAGCAAACTTATGATTAGTGATGATGATGTGCTCATCAATCTCTGGAATCAAGTCAATGTCATCCAACATTCTGCCCAAGATAGTACTCTTCCCAATCTTCAGCAATGGTTTCGGGAAGTTCCTTGTCAACTCCCCCAATCGGGTCGCATAACCCGCTGCAATTACAATATTTTTCATAACCAGAAAGACTACAGACAACAGACTACGGACAACAGAACGTTCACCGCAAGTTTTCTATTATCCTTTATTTTTTATTAAAAACTGAATTAATTTATATATTCCACTTGATATTTCATATAAATGAGCATGAAGTTTTATTCTCTCTTCTGATGTACAAATATGAAAATCTTCACATAAAAACAACATACTTTTCACTTCAGCACAACTTCCCTTCGCAATTTGAAGATACCTGACAAAAGCAGCATCACTACCACTTTCAAATCCTTCTGCAATATTGTTCATGATTGAAACAGAAGCACGTTGAATCTGATCACGGAATCCATAATCACAACATTGAGCCATCATCTTATATATCTCGTTCACAAATGCCCGCGAATCATTCCATATTTTTAGATTCTCTATTTTCCGTTCCATCTTAGCCGTTGTCCGTTGTCTGTTGTC
>JAUMXY010000027.1:16589-38832 GCA_030528885.1 Bacteroidales bacterium
AAACCTCGCCCCATCATCAGGCTTCACAAAGAAACACTCAAAGGTCTTTTCATATTCAGGGAATTGTTCCAGATAGCGTGCAGTCAGTTCCTTCTCAATCTGCTCCTTGTAGGCAGGGTCAACAATCGCGATGCAGGCACCTTTGAATCCAGCTCCGCTGAAACGTCCGCCCCAAACGCCCGGCAACGTGCGCATAATCTCATAGATGGCAATCAACTCAGGGCTTCCACACTCATAGTTATGGATGGAGCTCTCGCAACTGTCAAAACTCAACTTTCCAAACAGTTTCAGGTTACCCGTTTCCCAAGCTGTCACTCCTTGCCTCACTCGCCTGTATTCAGAGTAGAAATGCTCTGCCCGACGAGCAAAACGAGCAGGCATCGCAATGCGTGTCTTCTCAAAAGTCGCCTTTGGAATATCACGCAAGAACGTCTTGTCAAACGTCCTCAGTGGCTGTTCTGTGTATGCCAGCATATTCCACGCCGCCGTTTTGCACTCGTATACACGCAGGTTATAGTCGCTATTCACCAGACTACGCGTCAAACCCGAAAAGAAGATGCCCAGTTCAAATTCTGGCATCTCAGGATTCTTCTTGATAATGCGATAATCGTTGCTGTCACAATCCAGAAATAGCAGTCCATCCTTCTTGCCCAAAGCAATGCAAGCCTGATCCAACAAACCATTGTTCAAACCAATGTACTCACGTTCAGCCTCCGATGCAATCTGCACCACCTCAAAAGGCTGCAACGTGATGCCATTCGCTTTAGCAAAAGCCATTACATACGCAATCAGCACCGCAGCAGAAGAGCTCAAGCCACCCACAGGCAGACTTCCCTGAATCACCCCGTCAATTCCCTTCACCAACTCAAATCTCTTCTTCAAAGCATACTTCGCGCCTCGAGCATAATCCCCCCAATGATGTTCCTTCACTTGCGATGGAGCCGCCACCTCAAAATCCACCTCACCCTCAAAAGTTCTAGAGTCCAGATGCACATGCCCATCCTCTCTCACATTGAACCACAAATCCACCCCTTTGTCAATAGCAAAACCCGTCACCAGCCCATGCTGATGGTCCACATGTGCTCCCAGCGGACACACCCGATACGGCGAAAATATATGATACTGATATTCTTTCATTTTCATTTCCGATTAAATGATGGTACAACAATCATGCCACTCGACATCAAGCCCTTCCTGCATGAACGATATGCAAAGATAAAACATTCTTTCCTATCCTCCAAAAACATCCCCATTTTTCTTTATCCACCAACTTCCACAAACAACAATCTCATAAAAGTTCAAATACAACAATCTTTATCTTTTTCAGCCCCCATTTACCGCAAACCGCAAAATTTAGCAAAATTCTACGGTTACAACCGCAAAATTCAGCCAAATATTGCGGATATAATGATTATTATCTGTACCTTTGCCACATAAAACATACTTTAAAATCAATATTCCAATGATAGAAAGACAACTCAAGCATATTATCATCCAAGATTTCAACAGAAACAAGGTTATCGTCATTTTAGGAGCCCGTCAAACAGGCAAGACAACATTGCTCAACGAACTTTCTACAAATGCCAATCAATTGCTAAAACTCAATTGTGATGATTACGATGACGTACAAATATTGGAGAATCGAACCTCGTCTGAATTAAAGCAACTATTAACTCCTTATGACATGGTTCTTATAGACGAAGCTCAACGAGTAACCGACATAGGTCTGACACTCAAGAAAATCGGAGATTTAAAACTCAACGGAGTCAAAATCATTGTCACAGGTTCTTCATCGCTTGACATTGCTAATCGAATCAACGAGCCTGCGACTGGCCGTCTTATTGAACATCGTATGTTTCCTTTTTCTCTTTCCGAACTCGCCCGACACAGCAGCCAGCGTGACGAAAGTCGCTTACTATCCAACAGACTCATTTACGGAATGTATCCCGAAGTCGTCACAGATCCCGCACATGCCCGACAACTTTTATCAACGCTTTCCAACAACTATCTCTACAAAGACATTCTCTCTTACAAAGGGATGAAGAAACCTGAGATGCTACAAAAACTACTTCAAGCTCTTGCTTTGCAATTAGGCAGCGAAGTATCATATAACGAATTGTCCAATCTTTTAGGCATTGATCGAGAAACAGTAGAGAACTATATCGGCCTGTTAGAAAAATGCTTTGTCGTATTTCGTCTTCCATCCTTCAGCCGTAACCAAAGAAACGAAATCAAGAAAGGGAAAAAGATATATTTTTACGACAATGGTATAAGGAATGCAATCCTTTCAAACTTTGCCCCATTAGAATTACGCACAGATACAGGAATGCTATGGGAGAATTTCATGATAAGCGAACGAGTAAAACGCAATGCCTATTCAGGCAGTTATGCTAATCTCTATTTTTGGCGTACACACGATCAAAAAGAAATTGATTTGATAGAAGAAGAAGACGGGCAGTTACATACATTCGAATTCAAATGGAATCAACGCTCCAAAGTCACAATGCCTCAAACATTCTCCACCTCCTACCCAAACAGCACCTTCACGGTCATCACTCCTGATTCATTTTGGCCATTTGTATCATAAGAAAAATCACACTTGCCAATAAAGTCACAATGACCGTACCATTCAGCTTCTTTTCTGCCATAATTTCTTATGAAAGTATTTAGTATCCTTCTTAATTTATTAAGATTTTTGGAATCAAAACCAAAAATCTTTTAATATTTTTGGAATCAAATCAAATTGTTGCTATTTTTGCAGCAACAATATAACAACAAGTATATGATAAAACGCATATTAGAAAGTCCAATCGACTCTTTACTCGGAAGCGGCAAAGCCATTATCATCATGGGTGCTCGCCAAGTAGGCAAGTCAACCCTATTAGAAACTATTTTTCGTGACAAGAAAGATGTACTTTGGATGACAGGTGATGACTTAGATGTACAAGAATTATTTAGCCAAATGACATCTACACGTCTCAAAGCCCTTTTAGGAACAACCAAGACTCTTATCATCGACGAGGCTCAGCGAATCCCTGATATAGGACTACGCATAAAACTCATCACAGACCAGATAAAAGATGTACAAGTCATTGCTACAGGCAGCAGTTCATTCGAGCTGGCATCCAAAGTCAATGAGTCTCTGGCTGGACGAAAGCGAGAATTTCGCATGTATCCTGTTTCTTTCAGCGAGATGGTGTCCCACACCAATCTTTTAGAAGAGCTCCGTCTCATTCCCCACAGGATGATTTACGGCTATTATCCCGAAGTCATCTGCAATCCAGGCAATGAGCCAGCAATACTGAAGGAACTTTCTGATAGCTTTCTATATAAAGACATCCTCTCATTTGAGGGCATCAACAAACCCGACAAATTAGTACGCCTGTTAAAGGCTTTGGCCTTCCAGATAGGTAGTCAGGTAAGTTATCATGAAGTAGCTCAACTTGTTGGATTAGACTCCAAGACCGTCGAACGATATATTGACATCTTAGAGAAATCTTATATTATTTTCCGTCTGAGCAGTTTTTCCCGCAATCTGCGGAATGAGCTAAAGGCAAGCCGTAAAATCTATTTCTGGGATTTGGGGATTCGCAACCTTTTGATTGGCAATCTTGCCCAAGTAGAGAATCGTACAGACGCAGGAGCACTATGGGAGAATTTCATCATTGCCGAACGCTTAAAACGCAACTCCTACAATGGCAGCATTGCCCAATATTGGTTTTGGCGCACCCAGCAACAGAAAGAGATAGACTATTTGGAAGAAGAGAATGGTCAGTTAAATGCCTACGAATTCAAATGGAATGACAAGAAATCCAACGTTCGTGCTCCAGAGTCGTTCTCGAAAGCCTATCCAGACGCAACATTTCACATCATAACCCCCAAAAACGCTGATGAGTTCCTATTATAGGGCAAAAAATCCATTCATCAAGCAAACAATCGCACATTAAGCATTCCTGCATGAACGATATGCAAAGATAAAACATTCTTTCCTATCCTCCAAAAACATCCCCATTTTTCTTTATCCACCAACTTCCACAAACAAAACGAGGAACAACCCAAATTGTCCCTCGTTCTATCGATTCCTCATCCTCCAGAAGAAGTGATACCATCGGAAGATTGGTTCCCATAGGCATTCCGATGGGAAATAGCACAACAAACATAAATCTCGCTTCAGACGTTGAATGTTCTTCTGCCATGGAGAGGCATCATGCTTCACCCGTTCATCATGCTGTCCAAAGTTGCCTCCCTGCATGATTTCATCAAAGAGAACCTTCCCCAATCGCTCATCAGGAGGAACAATCAAGCAATCTTCTTCCAATCCCAACTTTTCCTTCAGCACCCACATCACGGCACCAGCAAAGCGATACAAACCCAGATGTCTTAATGTATCCAACACACTTCTGTTGTCCGCTGTCTGTTGTCCGTCGTCTGTTGTCCTCAAAAAATAATAGTCCACCAATTGTCGCAACCCTATGCCCTCATGAATAAGATGGTTATACATGTGTACCAGCTGATAGACAACATTAAAACGATGGGTGGGAACACAAATCCTTCCTGCACCATCAGGAAGCTCCACCTCGTTTGCAAACTGTTCTTCCGCATTCTCTTCAAACCATCTTTGCAAACGGCTGTTATAAATCAAGTTGTTCAAGAATGAGGGACGGTAGTGTATCTCCACCTCAATGCCCTTGAACATACCAGCATCAACATGATGATAACATGCCTTGGCCGAAGGGTTCCTCCGTCTCGCATACCCAATCATTCTTCTCACAAACACATCCTCCTTTTCTCTCCCATCCTCCTTCTCTCCGGGCATCACCCACACATCAATGTCACCACTCATCCTGCTATAAGGATTAGGGAAGTTCAATGTATTGCCCTGCCCTTTCAAGATGCAGCCTCGCAGTCCCTTCTCCTTCAAGAATCGCGTCAGTTCCACAGCAGCCTGATTCGTCTTTCGGTTCCCTTGCTGTATCCGTTCACAGGCAGCATACCATTTCAACAGCAATTTCCTCTCCAGCCTTATTGCAGGATTCTGCTGTATGCCATCAAACAAAACACCCAACAGCGATTGCTGCTGGGCTATTTTGTAAATGCTTCTCCAGTCTTCTTCAGACAAGCCTTCTGGAAACCTATGAGAAGTACCAATCGAATATCTCAAAAGCATGAAGAACATATTTATCTGCAACTTTTTCAATAAATTTTCATCCTATTCAGTTATTATTCACTAATTTTGCCGACATAATGAAAAAGATCAAAGCTTGTATCCTTTTATTTCTCAATGGCATTGTATGGTTACTCACGTTTGTAGTCACCCTACCCTTCATTGTATTATTTCGACTCTTCAAAAGGATCTTTATAAAGTCCAAGTAGCTGCTTCATAAGATACCAGAAAAATTTAGGGTCATCTATGAAGTAACGCTTATACATCCGCTTAGGTTCCTGAAGGAAACGATAGAACCATTCCATATATAATTTTCTCCATATCATTGGCGCTCGCTTCACATTGCCAGCTTCAAAATCGATGGTTGCACCTAACGCCATCCATATATCTACGTTCGGCATTTGAGCCTTATGGGCATCAATCCACTTCTCCTGCTTAGGGCAGCCTACACCCACCAACACCACATTAGCCCCCGAGTCATTAATCATCTGGTAGATTTGTTGATTTTCCTCCGGCTTCTTCTCAAACCCATACGAAGGCGAATAAGCACCCACGACCATAGTACGTCCCATCTTTTCGTTGATACGCTCCATAGCTTTTTGTGCAACACCATCCATCGCTCCCAACAAGAAAATCTTACAACTTTCATCACCTTTATGATACTGATAGAAAGCCGGGAAGAAACTACTGCCAGGAAGAGCCTCCGGCAGAGGTGTACCTAATATCTTCGCACAAAGATAAAGAATATTCGAATCACATACCACCCACTCTGCTTGCCGCACAATATTATAATATTCCTTATCAGACTGCATTTTCACAATCTGATCCACATTAGGAGTTACCAAAACACCTTTCTTCAATCGTTTTAGCAACCCTTCCTGTGTAATATCATCTATTTCTACGTTTAGAATTTTTATCCTATCCATAAAACTAAACTGGATTTATATCAATACAAAGAAAATATTCTCTTCCACTCATAATCTTCAGATCTGCAAGTCTGAACAAAAATTCTGGCACCACAACGAACGATATAAGAGCACACTAATATGGTCAACATAATAACTAGCAAATTCAATGGCCATATACCATTCATTTTATCTGTGAACAAAACACCTTGAATTAAGTAAGATTCCAAACACAGACCTCCAACAATCATAATCATCCTATTCCCCCATTTATGCTGATATATTGATTTCATCCATTTACAATTGCACCATTTGTAGAAGTACACAATTATACCCATAAGAGGAAATAAAGTCACGACTTGCCATGGAGCAATTGGACGATACATTTTCCCTGCAAATTGGACTGTATAGAAAACAATAACACATAATAATAGTTTGGCAAAATCTTTCCAAGCGTTATATCTTAATTCTTTTCGCCTCATGCCAATCCAAGCTCCAATCAACATTGCTGCAAAATACGGAATCCAACGATATAAGGTACTAATACCATAAAGTCCTTTACTGCTTGTTTCGTATTTATAAGGAAACCACAAATAATACACAATCAACGAGATAAAAGCAACACCTGCAAGTATCCATCCTAATTTATGAATTGCAAATCTACGTATAAAATATAGCAAAACATAGTATATCATAATGGCAATGATAAATTCTCCTCCCAATAATTGTTCATAATTAGACGGATAATTAGAATTAAATATATGGATAAATATCATTGCAGCAAATACAGATGGGTATATACGACTAACTCTTCTCTTGTAGTAATTATCAAATGATTTTACCCCCCCCATGAACAATGTAAAGCCAGAACAAAACAGAAACAGGCAATCACCAATTGCACCACCAGTTGCCAATAGTTTCCACGATGGATACATTATATCCGCATGGCTATTAATAATTAGAATAACTGCAAAAAATTTTATTGCATCAACACTATAATCTCTATCTTTTATCATATTATTCTCCTAAAATTCGTTTTATGATTTCTTACAAATGAAAGAGATAATAAAAACACCAAATCTCCGTGATTCTCATAATATTCCACATCCATCATATTATCATCCTAAAGATTTTTTTAAATATTCTATTGAACGAAAGCGCTCTTCCTCCAATATTTTTGTAGATTCTCTATAATCAATATCGCAAATTTCAGGGAAAGGACTTCCTACCCTAATTATTCTATCCTCTAATTTCAGTTTCTTTAATATATTTGTCAAACGACTATTTGTAGAATGTTTACTCTTGATAACTGAGAAAAATGGTTTTGAGAAATTAATAGAAAATGCTGTTCCGTGGAAAGAATTGGTGACAACAAACTCTGCATTGGCAAACAATCCCACAAAATCAGAAGGACCAGCTGTAAGTACCTCCTTTACATCATTACCAGAGTGTTCAGGGTACGCATCACGACAAATACGAACAATTTTCAACCCTCGTTCTTTGGCCACTTTGCGTGCTACTTCTAAAACATAGTTACAAGGCTTTATAGTCACAATATATACCAAAACATATTTCTCCTTCGGACACATATCCGTTTTTGCAACTTCAAGCCACTCTTTATTATTCAAAATAAGGGTTGGGTCGAGTACTACATCAACATTCCTTTTCAGAAGTTTATGTAACAAGTCCGAAGCTTGCTGTTCACGAACGGATAGACTTGCAAATCCTGACAATTCTTTCTTAAAAACCTCTTCTGCCTCGATCGTTAGTTGTGATAAGCCAATGCTTGAACCATATGAAATTTTCTTTGTTCCTTTCTTATCAAAACTTGCGAAGAATGGTTCCAATGAATACCCTTTTTCATAGTTCCATACTTGATCACTGCCAATGCATAATACATCGTAATTAAAATTGGCCTCATTTAATGATTTTACCGAAGGATATACTTTCTTTGTCAACTTGTTATACTTAGCGTGAAACTCCTGAAAACGTTGATTGCGCAGAGTTTTATTCTTTTGGTAGAACAGACAAAAAAAATCTTGAACAATAGGTAGAAGCTTAACCTTTATTTTTGTTTTGAGTGATATAGGTACTGTCAGTTTTTCACCTGTAAAATCATGATTATGGTGAATACCGAAGAGAAAATTTATCACTTCTGCATCATACCCCATCTTTTGCAACTTTTGATAGAGGGCACAGCATTGTAACTCCGCTCCATAGTTATTAACACTGTGTATAGTTAGAATACCAATTTTCATACTTCTTAAAGTTTCTTTAATTCTTCATAAATGCGATTGTTCACAATGTCAAACGAATAATTGTCTTTTACCTTATCCCTCATTTGTATAGCCAATTTGTCCATGTCTAAATTCTCACGGATATAAGCAATTTTACTTGCATAGCTTTGCGGATTATAGTCATTTACAAGAAGTCTCTCATCGCCAACAATTTTTCCATTGAAATGATAATCGCTAACTACAGGTATCAGACCTTGTCCCATAGCCTCATTCAATGAGTTGGAATGTCCCTCACAACGTGCGTTAGATGGGAAAACAAACATGTGTATAGTTTGCATAATCTCCTTTATTTCGGAGAATGGAGTCAACCCCATACGAATAATATGGTTCTTGTATGGCGAAGACGCTATCAGTTCGTCTACTTCTGTCACATACGACTTGCTAAAACCAGAACCACCTATCACATATAGATAAACATCGCCATATTTTTCATTTATTATATTAAATGTCTTTATAACCACATCAACGTTCTTGTCTGGCGTAACGCGTCCAAAATAGATTAGGTTTAGCCTATCAGATGGTCTTTTATCCACCTCTTGTGCTATATTTTCATCAACAACATAATTGGGATAATACACAACATGAGTATCACTGATATTCTTCACGATATCAAGTGAAGGCACACCTTCAAACCATGCCTGTGCTTGTAAATCCATATTCTTTTTAACAAGCCACTTGTAAAACTTTGAACCATTGTTGTAATAATCCATAAACTGCCCCCCCTTCATATAAATGACAGATTTGTACCCTAACATTCGAACCACTACCGTAATTATCAACTCATATGGAGCCAGGTTACCGCCATATGTCAGCATTAAGAAAGCACTTGTTTTCCGATTTCCCAATATGATATGTCCGAGAATCTTAAACAAATCAATAACAGCAAATGACTGTGTTTCTAGAAAGTGAATCAGTTTCCCTTCAAGCACACACCGCCTTCTTGAGATTGTTACCATTTCATACCCCATCTTCTCCAGTCCCTTGATAACTCTTCGTGCAGACGACTGCCCCCCACTTTTAGGCACTTCTGACATCTTGCCAATGTTACCAAATACATAAAATTTGTTAATCATATCTTTTTATTCTTATTTTCTTATACGAATCTTTTCAAGAATCTTATAAGGTCAAATGGCATATACCAGTCTATATATTTTAGCATCTTCTTAACTTTATAACCTATTCCTTGTTTGCTTTCATAAATGCGAACAACATCTTTTAGCGTACAATTTTTATCACGAAGTGCATCCAACATCAGCTTTCGAGTTTCAAGATGGGGATTATATACCTTTCCATAACTCTGTTTTATTTTAATCTCCTTCATCGAGCCGGGTGTAGTATAGAACTCGTTCTTTACGGCATTAAAAATAGTTCTGCCTCTTTCCGTTACTAGTGCAACTGCTGACACTCCTTTTTTGTCACCCCCAAAACGCTTACCCCAATAGTCTCCAAGTCGAATATCGGTATATTCCAACGTGCTTCTTAACTGGCAGTCAGAACACTCGTCATTCAAAATTAAATCAGAGAAGAATAAAGTATAGAATTCATCTTTCATAGGAGTGCTGACAAATGCAGGTTTTCCTTCAACATTTACAGCAACATGAAAAGCTCCCCAGCCATGAGCCTTGCTTCTGAATTGCACATTGTCAAAGGATTTGTTATTCACCATAGCCTTGATATCGCGTTCATACTTATTCCATACCAGCATAGAAGGACAACCATGACAGAATAGATCAACAAGTACACATCTGTCACGAAGATTACGCAGTCTTAAAAACCTATCTACGGCATAAATGTGACAAGGTAGTCCGAATATTGCGAATTTTGTGTTACGTACATTCTTTACTAGATATTTGAAGGCATCTACACTATACGATTGAATATATTTTGATCCTCGAAAAGCATCGGTTTCTTCTATTGTTGATGCAATGACATGTTCTGCCTGTTGTTTCTCATCATTATAAGCGACACCAATACAAACATATCCTTGGTTAATCAGTTCTTTTGCTAAAGCATCAGCAACGCCTCCAGAAGTCACTTTTTTCAGTAAAGATTCTGATAGATGTTGAGCAGAATGCACATCTATCATATCCTGCCTTTCCACATCTGTTACCTTGACGTCCGCATCAAACTTATAACAAAACTTAGTACACAGCCCACAGGCAACACACTTACTCTCATTCACATAGGGACGATAAAAACCATTCTCATTAAGTTTAATGGTTATTGCATTCAGAGGACAGACTGCAGCACAGAACTGGCAGCTTGTACATTCATTAATTATAGGATAGCAATCAATATTCATTTTTTCAAATTCTCATATTCTTCAACATATCTCTGTGCAGTCATTACCACATCGAAATTCTTTTTCACATACTCATATGCTGCATTTATCTGGTTTACACGAACTTCACTTGACAGGAAGTTTTCTATACCATCAGCCAACGCTATAGCATCACCTGTTTTGAACGTATCTCCCAGCCGCCCACCATCAATGACCTCTACTGGACCAGACAGATCGCATGTCAGTACAGGAAGTTTAGCAGAACAGGCTTCAGCTAATGTCAAGCCAAAACCTTCCGAGATGCTGGGCATCACAAATAGGTCATAATCTTTCAATCGTGGATAGAACCAACTTCGAGGTTTTTTCCCCACAAAACTTACATACAAACGAATCCCCTGCTCATCGACAAGTTTTTCTAGACTTTCACGATCTTCCCCGTCTCCTATCAGTTCGATGAAAAAGTTTGTCCTTTTGCGGTTGTTTACAAGTTCATTGGCTGCTTCTAATAATACACGTTGACCTTTATCCTTATGCAAACGCCCCACACAAACAATTCGTTTTATTCCACTATCAGATGAACACAAAAAATCCTTCACAGCAATGTCGTTCGTATGAATACCATTGTAAACAACTGTCACATCTGGAAAACCTTGTTGAACCGTAACCTCTTTAACAGCATTCGAAATACAAAACAGTCTGTCATATTTCCCGAAATATTCAGAGCTACTGTGTGTATTATGAATTGTCAAGACCTTTTTAAAAGGAACTCTTATTATAGAAGCTAAATTAGCTACATGACAGTGAATTACATCAGGATGATACTGTAACAGCAAGAGATTAAGTCTTATTATCGGCCATAAGTTTTTTCCACCCGATTTCCTTTTTAGCAAAGTCACCTTTACTTTCTTGCCAATCCTATCCAACAAATCAATGTCATAGTAATCATTAACAACAAACACCCTCACTTCACAGCTCTTCATCTGTTCGTTCACTATGTCCACTAGCATCGTCTCGATTCCACCTGTAGTCATCGACCATGTGATATGCGCAATCTTCATACTGGTTTATATGGTTTCTTCAGATGAATTTTCTCCAACACTGCATCAACATGCTTCAAATATCGTCCCATTATGGGATACCTATACCCTTTCACATCAATAACAGCCATCCCCTCATGTTGATTATATGTATGGCAACCTAAACAGTATTGAGGGTGAATTGAATACCAACGAAATTTCTCCTTAAATGAGAAAAGTCCATCATTGATACATACCTGCTGAAAAGAGAGGGCATGACCATAAGTCTCGTTACACTCTTGTGCAGGACGAATCATCTCTCCATCATGACAGAAAATCATCCCAGCATTGCGTGCAATGTTTTCATTAAAAGTAACATCCTGCACTTTGTCATAAGTACCCTTCATTTTATCAAACTGCCAAATAGAGAGGCAACTGCCACTTGGCGTAGGAACGAATGTAGAAAGAATATAATAACTTTTTTTTATATTAAGTATGATTGAATCCGTCAATGGAATCTTCAGTATTTCCTGTTCAAACTCCAGTTTTTCGTTTAACTCATCATAACGATACATATTCCATCCTCCCGACTTATAGTTTTCCGGGCAAACATATATTATTCCATTTTCTCGCCAGATCATGGGAAATGAAAGATGTGTAGGCAAATCAAGAACAATCTTACAATCCTCAACTATCCAATTCTCTCTGTTTATGGTAAGTTTTGCTATACGTCCACGATGCACCTTATAGTCAAACTCCTCCACCAACAAGTGGATTGCATTCTCCTCTTTGTTGAGAATAAAGGGATCCGCAAACCATTTTTTTCCCTCATACTTACCATTACTTATCCAATGAACTCGGTTCTCTTTCAAGTCATCAAAACCCCTCTCGCATATTCCGAGCAACCATGCAGACTCCTGAAATTGCCGCTTCTTTGTTTGTATATAATTCATTTCATTCTTTTCAATAATTTTTCAAACTGTGATTTTATATATTGGTTTCTCGCTTTTCTATAGGGAGCCTTATCATATTTATTATAATAATAACGACACTCACAGCCCCTTAAATCTTTCAACCATTGCCAGAGTGACACCTTCCCATTCAGGGCAAAAGTTATATCTCTTATCTCCATCATGGCATTGATTTTTCTAACTTCTCTCTTTGTTTCGACCGTATAATCTTTCCCTAATTTAAACAATCTATATATATAAGGAATATTAACACCTGCCACCGCTAGTGCGTATGTTGTCGCATCATTACGCAGATTCATCTCTATGAAGTAGTACTCATCGTTACATACGATAAACTCCATACCAAACATACCTTCATAACCGATGGTCTTTACCATCAGTTTCACCTGACGAACTAAACTTTGAGGCAACATACTGATGGGGTATGTTGTGGCATAAGCCGTACCTCCTTTCACATCGCGATGCTTTCTAACATAACCAGGAATTACTACATCGCCATTCGTCAGAGCCACTCCATCAATCACTATTTCATAATCCCTTTTGATAAACTGCTGCACCAGAACTTTGTCACCTTTACCATATCCGCACAATGCATTTTTAAGTTCCAAGAAATTTTTACACACATCAACTCGTTTACCTCCATGAATACTCTCAAGAGGTTTCACTATACAAGGATAGGAATCAAAATCATTATCATTTTTATCTATACAAATGAGCTTTGATAGGGGTACACTCATGCCTACCTCATACGCAATCTCCACCTGCCGCTGCTTATCCATATAATATGCAGTCTTTTCGTCTAGTAATGCAGCAACATCATCAGAACAGACTATAGTTATTGCATCAGGATATTCCTTCTTTAGTATTTCAACTGCTTCTTCTGCATTTTGAACAACACATGAATGCTCTATATATTTAGAAACCAGCACATAGCTGTCTTTCTCTTTCTTCTCAAACAGTATCACATCTACATTTATCCCTTGCATGCCCATCGCTCGTACCATACTTAATGTATTGGGATGTGTACCGCCAACTATTACTACATCTACCATTCTCAATAGAATTTTATCTTACGCAAATACAGTTTTCTTAAAATCCAATTCTTATATTGCTTGTAAAATGGTTTTGAATCTTCAGGAAAATAAGTCAAGAAACCATGTGATTTTATTATTTCACGTATCCATGCAGAAAACGAGATATCTCTGTGAAGCATTGACATAAAATGATGATAATCCCATATATAATAGCCAGGCTTTGTTACCGTCATATTTAAGCTATCTTGTGTTAAACATCCCTTCAAATCACATATATGAATCAATGGTAGATTTACACCATACTTATATACAAAACTGTTGGCGCCATCATTGCGTAGATTTATTTCCGTAAAATAGAACTTGCTATCCATTTTGCAATGCATCATCTCTACAGAGAACAAGCCTACATAGCCAATCACTTTAATCAGATTTTGGATACTTTTGATTATTACTTCATCTTTCAATGGTTGCATATCTGCCAAGCATTCCAAGCCTGTATATTTAGGATACAGAGTCAACTTATTCTCGACACAGGGAATGACAACATCTCCATTCCTTAATCCACAACCAAGAATGGATATTTCGTAATCACGTTCTATATATTTTTGAATGATAACTTTTTTTGTGTATTTCAGTGAAGCCAAATTCTCTTTCACTTCAGCCTCATTACGACATATTCTTATATCAGATTTAGCTCCTTTACTGCTCACTAACGGTTTTATCAAACATGGGTATTTTATATCTTTGGGGATTACCATCATATCTGTAATCAACCACGAACGAGGAACATTGAACCCTGCTTCAGTCGCTAATTTTACTTGCATTTTTTTTTCCAATAGACTCTCGATGTGGTAATCTCCTTGTGTAAACTCAAATAGGAATCTGTCAGCAAGTACCTCTTTGTTTTTTTCCAAAATAAGAGCCGCATCATCACAACTAGCAATAATCGGAATCTTATTCTTCTCTTGAGGCAGTTTCAAAATTCTTTTCACACAATCTTGTGGGGATGTGCATGGTAAAAGCTCTTTGCAATACTTACTCGATTTGACCAAACCTCTTTTCTCGCCCCATACACAAGCTATTACTTCAAATCCTTCACGTCCTAAAGTCTGTGTCAGACCAAGAGTATTCGTATGGTCATTGCCTAAAATTATTACTTTCTTCATTTTTGTCTGTTATATTTTTCAACTTATATAGTAGGCAATACTACCTCTAAGCCGTTTTTATTTTCTGCAGGACCAGCCATACCACTCCCAACGGGACATCCATTGTTACAACAATACCAGCAAACCAACATTACGATATGAAAAAAAGTCAAAGCATTCTGAACAAATTCAGTATTCTCATCCAATAGCGAAATCTTTCCTGCAAATTTTATTTTAGAATTCAAGTATTCACCATATATCACAGAATCAATACTATACCCCACATACTGTTCCCATTTTTTCAATCTCTACATTGATACTTACAGTCTATCCACCTACATGTTTATTATAAACAAACTTACCTTTCCTCCCGAATCTTACTTTTTCGAAACAATCCTTACAGTGTCAAAACACGTGCTGTATTTATGGAATCCAAGTGATATACTTTTAATACAAGCTTTTCTTGTTGGTAACAGGTTCACGATAATACTTAAAAACTAAGTATCTTCCTGTTCTGCAAATTCCAAATGATGGCATTAGCAATATACAAGAAAGTAGAATAAATAAAAAAGTAGATATATAATCTTCTAATATGTATTGTTAATATAAAATTTTTCTAATATATGTCTTAATATCTTTAAGTAATAAGGTCCAACGGAATCCTGCGGTGTTTTCAATACCATTTATTCTCGCATTTTCCACATACTGTATCCTTCTGTTCTTTGCTGAGAATCCTGCTGGTGCGGCTTTTACAACTGGTACATCTATGTATTGGAACTTAGCCCCAGCCTTCCAAATTTGCATTGCTTGATTAAAATCCGCACAACAACGATAACTCGTGTCAAAAAGATTTTTTTTACACCATTCTGTTCTTATGAAAAGAGCCTGATGAGAATAACCTGGTCGCTTGTTGTTACCTTTTTGTTCATAAAATGGTATAGGATTCTGAAAAAAACAATTACTCTTTACGCTCCAAATATATCCAAAGAAAGCATCCACTCCTACCAGATTATTTGAAAACAACTTCGACAGCGTATTCTTCTCATAAAAAACACCACCCGCATTATGAATATAAATCCAATCACCTGTTGCAGCCTCAATACCTTTATTCATTGCATAGTATAAGCCATCATCAGGTTCGCTTACCCAATAACTAATACGGTCAGCATATTTTTTTATGACTTCAACTGTGCCATCGGTACTTGCCCCATCTATGACTATATACTCGATGTCTGTGTAATCTTGTTCCAAGACACTTATTATTGACTTTTCTATTTCATCCACACAATTATAGGATGCCGTTATGATTGTGATCTTGTCCATATTATGGTATTTTCTTTACAAACTTTGCAGGATTACCAGCCCAAATTTCGCCATCGGGTATATCTTTCGTTACCACACTACCTGCTCCGATTATACTTTTTTCACCAATGGTACAACCTTTCAGAACAATACTGTGTGCACCAATGAATACCAAGTCCTTGATAATAACAGGAGCATTTCTCTTTTTCAGGACATCTGTACCATCCATACGGTCTGACCAGTCTAAACTATGAAAATCTGAGTCCACAATCAAACAGCCTGCTCCTATATTTACATAATTGCCAATTGTAATACTCTCGTGGCAATTAATAGTGCTGTTAGTCATGCCGCTATGATGTCCAATAGATAAAATTGCCCCCCCCATCACTGAAATTTTAGATTCTACTGTATTATCCATTCCAATATGGCGAGAAGACACACAACGAAAATGTTTACCAATAAAAACAGAGCACCCTTTTTGAAATCGCAATTCGGCATAACCATCAAAACGAGTCGTTGCAGGGTCGAAGTTTATACCAGCTGACCTACAATATGCAAGCATAAGCAATTTATCCCAACGATGTCTGATACCGATAATCTTTTTTTCAATCTCAACTACAATTTTGCAAACAAGCTTTACTATTCCTAAATACATATATTATAGCACAATAAAAAGTGAGTAACATGATGGATGGAACGCGTCCCAAATTTTCACTATTAAAACTTAGCATAAATGAGGAGACAACAAACAATGAGGCCATGACTAATAGTATATTTCTATTTTTTTTAACCAATGGAATACCGACACGTACCCACGCATAGAAAAAAAACATGAATAGTATAACTCCTAACATGCCATAACGCATAAGGATACCAACCCATGCTATATCAGCAGAGCTGAGCATACTATAACCATATTTATACATCTCATTGTGTGTACCCAAAGAGAAAATGAAATGATTTGAATCAGAATCTTCATGAATACAGCCGATTCCAAAGGGGAAATACTGAGGATTGTCAAACATGAAAAAGACTCGCTCTGATAACATGGCGATACGGAAAGAGAAAGTACCTTCTTGTTCTTGTATTATGTAGTTATTATAAATACTCAAAGGATTGGTGACCACATTAACAATCTCCTGAACTGTACTTGTAGAAGAATTACGGGTACGGTATTCAAACATGGGTGCAATGACCAACTGATACAGAATGATACCAATTATTATATAACCAACATACTTGATTTTTCTTTTCAATAAAAAATACACTACAAACACCGCACTGACACCTATAATCTCCCCTCTCATCTGCCCTAATAGAACCATCGTACCAAAAAACAGAACAAAGAAGATTCTGCGAAGAGTTTTTTCCTTTTCGTTCAACAAATAATAGATTACAAAGAAGGATGACATAGTTGGGAAATTAGCATAACGAGTCATTCCATCAGTTCCACCTGCCTCATCCACACGTCCTGCAAGTACATTAACTCCAATTATTTGTAAATAAAAAAATACACCTTGAATTATACTTGCAATAAGTATCAAGTATAAAAATCTATAGAAATCTCTTAATTTGAAAGTTCGAAGATAAAAATACAGCAAGAATGTAATTAGCGGACGTACAACTTTTAAAGCATTACTCGGCGATTCTATGCTAAAAATGATAGAGCCCAAAAAGTTCAATAACAAATAGATAACTATTGCAAAAATAGCTGTGCCAATCCAATCCTTCTCACGATAAATTTTCAGTTCACGACCTCGTTTACCCGTGCTAACAAATTTGACATACGATAATCTGAAATAGGCTCTTTTATGCGAATACCCTACAATACATGTCAACAACGTAAACACTATAATAAAGTCAAAAGGCTTTATAGGGATTCCTGCAGGATCAATAAAGTTGAAGCAATTGCTTCCTATCGCCATCAGACAGAATAAGATTTCCCCTTTCCAATCTTTGTGATAGAAGTGGAGAGTAAGTAAAAATAAAAGGATAAATATAAACATCGTATCTTAGTTATGCCCAATTGAAAATGCTTTTCAGCACATTTAAGGCTAATGCGGTAATCGGTTGATGATTCTTTAATATTCTATCTTGTTAATGCCAATACTGCTAGCATCAAATTTTCGTAATCTGTATGACCTTTTGCAAATAGGAACTTTTCTCCATAAAAGGCATTGTATCTGTAGTATGATTATAATCTATATGTTAAAATTTAACGTTTACCAATATTTTATCGACCCCAAATTCCTTGGGCTTTATTGTTCAAAAGTTTATTCACTTGTATAGTAAATACAATAGAATAAAAAATGTTTATAATAATCATAGAACATACGACTCCTATTGCGCCAAAATATTCTCCTAAATATCGAGAAAGCGGGATATGTGCAATTAATCCCAACTGGGTTATATAAGCCTGCAATTTAATTGTACCAATACCATTAATAACATGCATTAGTAAAGCACGCCATGAATTTATAATCATATAAATACCCACTAATATTGTCATCGAGGCAGGAATGGTAATATTTGTACCAATCCATATTCTATAAACAAAAGGAGAAACTGCTGCCATAATCAGTAAAACAACTGCAGAAATAGTGAAAACCACAATCATCTTCTTATAAATATTCTTCATCCAATCATAATCCATTCTTGTGTAAGCATCTGTAAACGCAGGCCACAAAGGAGTAAGAAATATGGTATATACCATCATGGCAACTCCAAGGTACTTGTATGCAATATTGTAATATGTCACCTCATTGGGACCCGCAACATTTGAAATCAAAATATTGGTAGCTTGATAAAGAACAATTACTTGAATCTGAATCAAGAAGAACTTGTAACCCAATCCCCACAAATCTTTCACATGGGATTTGTTGATTGTTCCTATAGATGGGGAAACCACCTTGAATTTCCCTGAATACAACCACACGCTTGCAATAACAATCACCAGTATTGGCAGTACGGAAATTGTACAGGCTAATGCAACGAGAGAGGGAGGACAGAACTTGGTCAATAAAAATATTGCTATCAGCGAAAGGAAATTTCCTATAACAGGGAATGCTGACGACAGGGCAACTTTCTGGAATGCGGCAACTACGGCAATCAACACATTAGCTATCATCTGAAAACAAAAGCACGCTGCAAGAATGTGCATGGCTCTGGTGATTTCGTCATTGTAAATGGAATCCACATTTAGGAATGATGCCCAGTTAACATAGGGAATAGCTAATTCAAGCAGAATCCATAAAGGGACGAAAATAAAGAGCATCATCATGTAAGTGGTGGAAACCAATGACTTCCCTCTTTGCCAGTCTTCTTGTGCTATCGCCTCTGCCAATTTGTTCTTTAATCCGAGCGTAAAACCCACATCGAAGAAGTTCAGCCATAACATGATGGAAGACAGAGTGAGCCATATTCCATACAGTTCCGATGAAACATAACCTAATGTCATGGGAACCAGCAATAACGAAATCAATATGCTGCATCCCCGAATAAACAAAGAACCTATAATATTCTTTTTTACAGTTTGAGTACGCAGACTATTGCTATAGAAAAAAATCTTTTTAAAGTGTTTAATCATTTAGATAAAAAATCAGAAATGGAAAAAGCAGAATACTTGCACCTTGACAAATTTATTTTTAACATGTTGTTTCGTCGACCTTATTTTTATTATTCACTGAGATGCGGAGATTTGAAGGGATATCTACAGAAGACCGGAAGAAAAGTGATGAGAATATAGATTACAGATTCCCACGTTCCTTATCCAGATAGTATTTATATGTACCTACACTCAGTTCATCACAGGCCGCTTCGTCACACACAACTATAGCACGGGGATGCATTTGCAACATTGAAGAAGTCCACTTGTGGCTTATGTTGCCATCGATACAGTGCTTGAGCGCACGAGCCTTTTTGTGCCCATTGCAGACAAGAAGAACTTCTCTGGCTTCCATAACAGTGCCAATGCCGACGGTAAGCGCTTGCTTGGGAACAAGGCTAAGATTACCATCAAAGAAACGGCTGTTGGCATGGATAGTATCTGTCGTAAGCGTCTTTATACGTGTCTTGGATGCCAACGAAGAACCAGGCTCATTGAAAGCCAAATGTCCATCTGGCCCTATCCCTCCCATGAAAAGATCAATGCCACCTGCATCCATGATGGCTTTTTCGTAGTCTTCACATTCCCTTACCAAATCTTTCGAATTGCCATTAAGTATATGCACGTTGTCTGCCTTGATATCTATGTACGAAAAGAAATTTGTCCACATGAAGCTATGGTAACTCTCAGGATGCTCTTCTGAAAGATTGACATATTCGTCCATATTGAACGTTATGACATTCTGGAAAGATATTTCTCCTGCCTTGTATTTGTTGATGAGCTCTTGATACAATCCAAGCGGCGAGGAGCCTGTGGGGCATCCAAGTTTGAACGGATTTTCCTTTGTAGGATTGGCAGCCTTGATTCTATTTGCCACATAATTGGCTGCCCACTTTGACATGGATGCATAGTCAGGTTCTATTATTACTCGCATAATCAAGATTTTTTATATGAAGGTTTATTAAAAAGCCGCAGACTTGCACCCAAAAGGAATAGTAAAAAAACAGATGTAGTTTCGTTGGCTATGTGGGAATCCGAAGGCTGACAACAGTCAACAGACAACGGACAACAGTATCGAATTGAAAATCTTAGCGAATTGAAAGTTGAGAGTTGAAGGTTGAGAATTAGCTGACAACAGACAACGGTTATTTAATTGAAAGTTGAAAGTTGAGAATCTTAACGAATTGAAAGTTGAAAAGTGAAAATTACTTCTTCTTTTCGGGAGTTTCTTTCAATGTCTTTATGATGGAGACAAGGATGGCTATGATTTCCTTGCAGTCACTTTGGAGTGAATTAAACTGGGAATCATCCAAATAGCCTGTTTCGTGTAATAAATCAAGCCAATATTCTGTTTCATCTGCTTCTTTCAATGCGATGTTCAGTTTGCTGAGAAAATCCATTCTGCTCTGGGCATTCTTGCTCTCTCTTGTATTTGTATCAAATGCCTTTTCTCAGAACATATTTGAGTTGAAAGGCAAAAACATTATCTTGACCTCAGATAAAATTGCATTCGGTTGGAAAAACTCCTATCACGATAATTTTGGAAAGATATACAATGCTGAATCGTTGAAGAAGTATAAGTTTTCAAGCAAGAACTTATATAAGGGCAATATTATTGGGAAACCATTGTTTGTAAACGATGTGCGTATTATAAACCAATCAAACAACAAGAAAAAAGCTATATTAATATCGTTTGATACGCATTCTGACACATTGGTTATGTATTTGCCGTTATATCTTAAAACGAACGATTATATAGGTGGTTTTAGAGTTGATGTAGAGGTAAATCCAGAAGAGATAAGTCTTTGCTATCACAATTGTGATGAAATCAATCGCACAAAGAATCAAATACAGAACAAGCGTTTTTATTTCAAAGGGAAAAATGAACTATTTATTTTTGACAACATAAGCATTGAGAAAGATTTGTTATGTGTTCAATACAGCGATAAAACATCTCAAAAATATCAGTATTATATTAGTGCATATTCTACAAATTACAGGCATAACAATAACTCATTTAATACGTTCACATCTTCAATACTTTTTGAGGACGACTTAATATCACAATGTAAACAGAAATACGACAATGCCTATATTGCAGCTCTAACAGACTCTTTATTGAACAAAGAAATATATTTGTCATCTGGGGCGAAAAGAGGCTTTTATATATGCGAGAATATAAGCATTGAGAATATTGGGACAAAAGAGCCTTGTTATAATTATATCTTTACATTGCGTCAAAAAGAGGATATAATTAAACTGCCTATACAAAATGATATGAGCCATATTGTGCTGGCTGATATTTATAGAGAAGAACAGCGTATCAAAGAAGAACAACGACAAAGAGAAGAGGCTGAATATCAATCAATGTTAGAAAAAGAAGAGCGAGAGTATAAAGCAAGTCTAATAAAGAAATACGGCAAAAAGAATGCTCTTTTAATACTTGAAAATGCTGTTCAAATAGGTTTTACTAAAGAAATGTGCGTTGAGGCTTGGGGAGAACCTTACGACATTAACAGAACGG
>JAUMXY010000004.1 GCA_030528885.1 Bacteroidales bacterium
CTCCCCTTAACTTCCCTTTAACACATTCCCTTCCGAAGCGAACACACATCACTGCATGAAGCGAAGTGGGATGGTTGGTGGCAGAAATAGCATGATGCAGGATGTTCGTCCGTTTGAACAGGCAAAAAGTTACACAAATCAAGTTTAATGTGACTATTTGAAATGTCGAAGAGTATTTTTTTGCCTGTGGAGAAGTATTAAATGCTATAAATTTTGTATTTTTGCACCACAAAATAAACACATCAATCGATAAATATCATTTTAATACATTGTATGAAAGTCGGAATTCCTAAAGAGATGAAAAATAACGAGAACCGTGTGGGCATGACTCCTGCAGGAGTGGCAGAGCTTTGCCTTCATGGACACGAGGTCTTTGTGCAGCGTAGCGCTGGCGAGGGCAGCGGGTTCTCGGATGAAGAATATGAGAAAGCAGGCGCACGCATGTTGCCTGCCATTGAAGAAGTTTATGCAGTTGCAGACATGATTGTCAAGGTGAAAGAGCCCGTTGAGCCAGAATACAAGATGGTGCGCAAGGGACAGCTCTTATTCACCTACTTCCATTTTGCCAGCGAGAAAGACCTCACAGAGGCTATGCTGAAGAGTGGCGCTGTCTGCCTTGCCTACGAAACCGTGCAGCTGCCCAATGGCTCGCTGCCGCTGTTACAGCCAATGAGCGAAGTGGCAGGATGCATGGCTGTGCTCAATGGCGCTTACTACTTGCAGAAGACGAAAGGCGGAAAAGGCAAGCTCATCAGCGGAGTGCCAGGTGTCAGCCCAGCCAATGTGCTTGTGTTGGGCGGAGGCGTTGTGGGCGAAGCGGCGGCCATCATGGCGGCAGGATTGGGCGCGAACGTCACAATAACAGACATCTCGCTGCCTCGCTTGCGCCAGTTGGACATTGAGACGCCAGCCAACGTGCACACGCTCTATTCTTCCAGCCACAACATCCGTCAGCAGCTCCCAACGGTGGACATCGTGATAGGCAGTGTGCTGGTGCCAGGAGACAAGACTCCTCACCTCATCACTCGCGACATGCTCTCGCTGATGCAGCCAGGCACCGTGATGGTGGATGTGGCTATTGACCAAGGCGGATGTTTTGAAACCTCTCACCCTACCACTCACAGCGACCCTGTCTACACGCTCGATGGCATCGTGCACTATTGTGTGGCAAACATCCCGGGAGCAGTTTCCAACACATCCACGCTGGCATTGACCAACGCAACCTTGCGCTATGCCCTCGCTCTGGCCGACAAGGGCTGGCAGCAGGCATGCAAGGATGACTCGGCTCTGGCTAAGGGACTCAACATTGTAGAGGGCAAGGTGGTGTTCAAGCCTATTGCCGATATCTTCGGCTTGCCTTACGAACCTCTCTCTCTCTCTTGCTGATATTTCATTCATATGCTATAGATGGAAAGGAGCACCTGTTTGAGGCGCTCCTTTTCTGTATAATTGTGACTTTCACAAGTTCGCTTGGGTTTGCAGGTGAAAAATTTGTATATGTGACAGACTATTTGTAAATTTGCATATATATTCTAATACTAATTGCATGACCTGTTTATGTTTGCAGAATTGTTGAAATCTTCGTACTTTGCGCTCTTCGTGATTGTGGCGCTGGGTTTTATGCTGGGACGCATCAAGGTGAAGGGCGTTTCGCTCGATGTGTCGGCAGTGATATTCATTGCGCTGTTGTTTGGCCACTATGGGGTGTTCATCCCTAAGGAATTGGGCAATTTCGGTTTGGTGCTTTTCATCTTTACCATTGGCATTCAGGCAGGTCCGGGTTTCTTTGATTCGTTCAGGAGCAAGGGCAAGTCCTTGATTATCATCACGCTGTTGCTGATTGGCTCGGCTGCGCTCACGGCGGTGGGCTTAAAGTATGCGTTTGATGTGGAGACGGAAAGTCTGGTGGGGCTGATTGCAGGTGCGCTGACGAGTACGCCTGGTTTGGCGGTGGCGATAGACAGCACGGCTTCTCCGCTGGCTTCGATTGCGTATGGTATAGCCTATCCGTTTGGCGTGATTGGCGTCATCCTGTTTGTGAAGCTGCTGCCTAAGATGATGCGTGTGGACTTGCAGCAGGAGGCCCGTGTGCTTGACGCGCAGAGACGCAGCAAATTCCCCGATATGCAGACATGCTTGTTCAAAGTGACGAATGAGGCTGTGGTTGGTCGCTCGCTGGCCGAACTGAAGTTTTCAACCATGACAGGTGCCATCATATCAAGGATGAAGTCGGAGGGAGAGATTACCATCCCTATGGGGGTGACGGTGCTGAAGCCGGGCGACTGGGTGCAGTGTGTGGGCACAAACGATGCGCTGTCGCAGGCAGAGGTGATGCTGGGCGAACGCGAGGAGGGCGAGCTGCCGCTGGCTGAGACGCAGGACATACAGTCGTTGCTGCTGACGGAGAAGCGCATTGTGGGCAAGCAGATTGGCGACTTGAAGCTGCACCAGAATTTTGGATGCACGATTACGAGGGTGAGACGAAGCGGCATTGACCTGACGCCATCGGAGAGCTTGGAGCTGAAGTTTGGTGACAAGCTGATTGTGGTGGGCGAGAAGGAAGGACTGAATGGTTTTGCCTGCATGATAGGAAATAACGCGAAGCTGCTGTCAGACACGGATTTCTTCCCCATTGCGATGGGCATCGTGCTGGGCGTGATATTTGGCAAGCTGAACATCTCGTTTGGCGATGGCATGTCTTTTTCGCCAGGTCTGACAGGAGGTGTGCTCATTGTAGCGCTGGTGCTGAGTGCCATAGGAAAGACTGGCCCCGTCCTGTGGTCGATGTCGGGACCATCCAACCAGTTGCTGCGGCAGCTGGGCTTGCTGCTCTTCTTGGCCGAGGTCGGCACGTCGGCCGGCAAGACGCTGGTGCAGACGTTTGAGACGAGTGGCCTGCAGCTCTTTGGCGTGGGCGCCATCATCACGCTGGTGCCTATGCTGGTGGCTGTGCTGGTGGGCAGATGGGTGTTCAAGATTTCGATGCTCGATTTGCTGGGCACAATCACGGGCGGCATGACGAGTACGCCCGGCTTGGCGGCAGCCGACTCGATGGTGGACAGCAATATCCCCAGTGTGGCGTATGCAACGGTGTATCCTATCGCTATGGTGTTCCTCATTATCTTTATCCAGCTCATCGCCATGCTGGTGGTGTGAGACGAGCATAGCATGAAAAGAATGCGCTTAAGCGCAGCTTTATTATATACTAACTAATCTTTAACTAAAACTTTATGAAAAAGAAACTCGTTTCTTCATTCTTAGCATTTTATGCTATGAATGTTTTGGCACAAACACCTGCTATTACAGTGGACTTAAGCCAGAAGGGCGCTGATGTGTCGCCCAATTTGTTTGGTATCTTTTTTGAGGAAATCAGCCATGCCGGCGATGGAGGTCTCTATGCTGAGCTGGTGGAAAACCGTGGCTTTGAGGAGCACGTGTTGCCTTCAAGCATGACGTACGTGGACGGGCGCGCCGTAGCTGTGGACAGCCCTAACTATGAGCATCGTGTGAACAGAAGATGGAGCATCGACTGGAACATGGAGCGCAAGAAATATCAGGGATGGAAGATGCAGGCCAAGGGCGCTGTGGCTAAGGCGACAGTAGTGGAGGCTGAGCTGCCTCTGCATGAGAACACGCCTAACGCCATGAGGCTCGACATCACGTCGGTGGAGAAGGGAGGCAAAGTTGTGCTGACCAACACCGGATACTGGGGCATGGGCCTGAAGAGTGGCGCGAAGTATGATTTGCGTTTCTATGTCAGGAGCGACAACTACAAGGGCGGCATCACAGCTCGTATCAGCGACAGCAAGACTGGCTCTACTTATGGATATGTGGAGTTTAAGAAGAGAAAGATTAAGGAATGGACAGAATATACAGCCGTACTCAACTCAACAGGCACAACGGGTAACGGACAGCTCTCGCTCGAGTTTGAGGCGAAGGGTACGGTGTGGGTGGACTATGTTTCGCTCTTCCCACAGGACACGTTCAAGGGGAGAAAGAATGGTCTGCGCCCCGACTTGGCGGAGATGCTCATCGGCTTGCATCCTAAGTTCATGAGATGGCCGGGTGGCTGCATCGTGGAGGGTGTAACCTATGAGAATCGCGTGAAGTGGAAGGAAACGCTGGGCGACCCGATGACGCGCCGTGGCGAGTGGGACGCGTGGGGATACCGTTCTACTTGGGGCATGGGATACCATGAGTTCCTGCAATTTTGCGAAGACATAGGCATGGACGCGATGTTTGTGAATAACGCTGGTATGTCTTGTTCAGTCAGAAACGGCGACTTCGTAAGCTCGAAGGAGGATATGGACGCTGTGATTCAGGACTTCCGTGATGCCATCGACTACGCCTTGGGAGACCCTGCCACTAACGAGTGGGCGAAGAAGCGTGCTGAGGCTGGACACCCAGAGCCTTTCCCATTGAAGTATGTGGAGATTGGCAATGAGAATGTGGGACCTGAGTATGTGAAGCACTTCAACTACATCTACCCTGTGCTGAAGAAGGAATATCCAAACATCATCTTCATCAACACGCTGGGACATACAGACCCTCTGCTGGCGCAGATTCCTGGCGACTACATGGTGGACCCTCACTGGTATCGCGACCCTAACTTCTTCTTCAACAACAACCACCTCTTTGACGAGGCGCCACGCACGCATGACATCTATGTGGGCGAGTACGCTTGCAACACAGGCGTAGGAGCAGGCAACCTGCTGGCTGCCATCAGCGAGGCGGCTTTCATCCTTGGCATGGAGCGCAACAGCGATGTGGTGAAGATGACTTCTTACGCTCCGCTTTTCGAGAATGAGAATAGAAGAGACTGGCCTACGAACCTGATTCACTTCAACAGCAACCAGACGTTTGGACGAGCTTCATACTATGTGCAGCAGATGTCGGCCGAGAACCAGGCTACTTACAATGTGTTTGTGAGCGAGACATCAACGTCGCTCGAAGTGACTCCTTTCCCTGCCGGCACAATTGGCCTGGGCAGCTACAGCACACAATGCCAATATAAGAATGTGAAGATTACGACGGCCGACGGAAAGACGGTAGCGTATGAGCCTGATCAGTTCCAGAAGCTGAGAGGCGAGTGGAAGGTGGAAGGCGGCGCGCTGGCGCAGACTTCGAACGAGAACCTGACCATGGCTACGCTTCCAGCCTTCAAGGGCGACAGCTACACGCTGGAGATGCAAGCGATGAAAACGGGCGGCATGGAAGGCTTCTTCATCTACTACGGTATGGATGAGCGCGGACGCAACGGATACTCTGTCAACATTGGAGGATGGGCTAACCAAACTACAGGCTTCCAGCCTATGCAGCGCGGAAGGACGGTGGACGTGATTGGCAGACAGGTGCCACAGCGCATCGAGAACAATAAGTGGTATGACGTGAAGGTGGTAGTAACACCAGAACAGGTTACCCTCTACATGGACGGCAAAGAAATCACCAGAGCGAAAGCGCCTGCACAGACGCGTCAGTTCTGCCAGACAGGATACGACGTAGAGAAGGGCGAACTGGTGATTAAGGTGGTGAACGGAACGGAGCAGACTTACACACGCAGTTTCGACATCAAGGGAGCTAAGACTGTGGCACAGCAGGGAACGGTGATTGCGCTGTCTGGTAATCCTTTGGAGGAGAACAGCTTTGAGGAGCCTAAGAAGCTTGCTCCTAAGACAACGCAGAGCAACGGATTTGGCAAGCAGTTCTCTTACGAGTTCGCGCCCATGTCGTACACCATTATTCGCATTAAGGCAACTCTCTAATACAGGCAAATTATGAAGAGAATTTTAGCATCTCTGCTGCTCTTAGGCAGCATCAGCGCAGCTTCTGCGCAGCCTCAATTCAGATTTGATGCAGCTCACCCCGACGTGCACGACCCTGTGATGGCGAAAGGGGAGGACGGACGTTACTACATCTTTGCCACAGGCTTTGGCGTCAGCGTGCTGTCAAGCGCCGACATGAAGGAATGGCGCCCAGAGCCTGCTGCCCTCAAGGTGATTCCTGAATGGGCGAAGCAGGAGGTGAAAGGATACAACGGACACACATGGGCACCTGACATCTATCACCACAACGGCATGTGGTATCTCTACTACTCATGCTCTACGTTTGGAAAGAACGGAAGCGCCATCGGTCTGGCTACGAACAAGACGCTCGACCCCAAGTCGCCCGACTTTGAATGGAAGGATCAGGGAATGGTGATTGCTTCGCACAGGGGAGTGGATTGCTGGAACGCTATCGACCCCAGCCTGGTGGTGGACGAGAAGGGGCAGCCTTACCTCTTCTATGGTTCGTTCTGGGACGGCATTCAGATGGTGAAGCTGTCGAAGAAGGACTTGAAAACGCCTACGAGCAAGCCTGTGACAGTGGCGCGACGATTCGACAAGAAGTACAAACTGGAGGACATCGTCTTTACGCAAGAGGGGCACAACACCATCGAGGCAGGTGAGAATGCCATCGAGGCGCCTTTCATCTACAAGCATGGCGACTACTACTATATGTTTGTCAGCTTCGACTATTGCTGCCGTGGGCAAAACTCAACTTACAAGACAGTATATGGACGTGCCAAGAAAGCGAAGGGCCCTTACTATGACAAGGAGGGCAAGCGCATGGACAAGGGAGGAGGCACCTACCTGTATGGCCCTAATGAGACGTACTTTGGCGTAGGCCACTCTTCTGCGTATGACTTTGACGGCTCGTCTTACTTCATCTCCCACGCCTATGAGAAGGACAAGAATGGCGGCGCCAAGCTGTTCATCCGTCCACTCGTTTTTGACGAGGAAGGTTGGATTGTGACGGAATAGCCCCAAGAGGATGTATCAACATTCAGCTAATCATAAGACATCCTGTCGCAATGTAAGTTGAGGACATCCCTGCATAGATAACGTGTCGTACCCGAGGGGTGCGCCGCATCGTACCCCTCGGGTACGGCATGGCGCACCCCTCGGGTACGCTTTTTGTGCCCATTCCTCTCCAAATTTCTAAAGCGTTGATGCTCAAACATGCCGCCCGTGTCGGAAATAATAGGCACAGGGTGTTCGTGTTATTGTGCACACGGTGTCTGAAACCTTGTCCGCGCGGTGTGCGTTTGCAGCCACTTGCCCAGCCCTCCTCAAGAAGAAAAGAGGCGCAAGGCGAAAATGCCCAGCGCCTCCATGCTGAAGTGTCAGTGTCTGACAAGTGTCGTGAACGTTTGGAAAGGCGAGTTCGGTATAAAGGTTCTCGCAAAGCGACTCTTTATATCGAATTGACGTTAAAAAAGATATTTTATTGGGCGCATTGTAAATGATTTTTCGTATCTTTGCACAAAGCATGAAGCGAGACGGGTTTGACGAGGATTGCCTATTCGGCACGCTGTCTCCTTGTCCGTTCTGCTTGAGTCAAATGCAGTTTGCCTGAAAGAAAAGGCTGACTGCCAAGTCTAACCTGAAAAGCAAGACAAAAAAAGAAAGAAACAATTAGATAACATAGAATTATTAACAAAGCATTAGCTATCTCGAAGTACCCCGAAAATTTGGCGATTTGAAAAGGTATTCAGTTGAAATAGTTCATGTTCACGTTGGAGCGTGGGCAGGACTTATCACTGGATACAGGTTACGCCAAATACCTCGGGTACTTGATAAGGAAAGTTCACGCTTTTTGTGTGCCTTCAAGTACCCGAGATTCTGTCTGACGTAACCTGTATTTCTTCCGATTTAGACTGATGTGCAGCAAGAAATGCACATGGATGACATGGACGCAGGCTTGATGCCTCCCCCGAAGAAGGAGCGGCAAATCAAGTCGAAGGAACGTGTGTCGAAGCATGGAGAAGTGTTCACCGCCGAACGGGAGGTGAACGCGATGCTCGACCTTGTGAAGCAGGAAACGGAGCGCATCGAGAGCCGTTTCTTGGAGCCGGCGTGTGGCGACGGCAACTTCCTCATTGAGATTTTGCGCCGCAAGCTGGCGGTGTGTGAAGCGCGCGTACAGAAGAAGCAGTTCACGCAGTTGCAGTATGAGAAGCATGCCGTGTGGGCGGTGAGCAGCATCTACGGTATCGAACTCTTGCCCGACAATGCCGAGGCTTGTCGGCAACGGCTCTACCACTACTTTTGTCAGCAGTACGAGCGGCTGTTTGGCAGTGCGTGCAAGTCTGCTTGCCGTGAGGCGGTGGCGTATCTGTTGGAGCGCAACATCATCATGGGCGATGCTTTGACCTATCGGCGTGTTGACCATCCTGACGAGTGGATTGTGGTGAGCGAATGGTCGTTCATCGGCGACGGAAAGGTGGTGCGCCGCGACTACAGTTTCTCCTACTTGGTGGCGACAGGACAAGGCGGCGACCTCTTCAGCGATATTCCCTGCGACACCTTCCCACCTGTGTACTTCTTGAACCTGAACCATCAAGCCTATGAAAACTAACACGTACAATCCCGATGTGCTCAACTGCCTTGCCAACCTGAGCAACGACGAAGTGTTTACGCCTCCTTCGCTCGCCAATCAGGTGCTTGACCTGTTGCCGAAAGAGGTGTTCACTTCTCCCGAAACAACCTTTCTCGACCCAGTGTCGAAGTCGGGTGTTTTCCTTCGCGAAATAGTCAAGCGGCTTGACCGAGGCTTGGAGCCTTTGATGCCCAATCGTCGAGAGCGCATTGAGCACATTCTGAAGAAGCAAGTGTTCGGCATTGCCATCACAGAACTCACTTCCCATCTTTCTCGCCGTTCAGTCTATTGTTCCAAAGATGCCAGCAGTGAGTATAGCGTCACTCGTTTCGCCACAGAAAGCGGCAACATCCTTTATAGTCCGCTTCATCATACATGGCAGAATGGCAAGTGCCGCTACTGCGGAGCCTCGCAAGAAGTCTATGACCGAGGCGACCAAGCCGAACAATATGCCTATCAGTTTATTCACACAGACAATCCTCACACATTATTTAATAAGATGAAGTTTGACGTAATTATCGGGAATCCTCCGTATCAACTTAACGATGGAGGAGGAACAGGAAGCAGTGCAATTCCATTGTATCATAAGTTTATTCAGCAAGCAATGAAACTAGCCCCGAGATACTTATCAATGATTATTCCAGCTAGGTGGTTTAGTGGTGGAAAGGGGCTGGATGAATTTCGGGAGAGCATGTTATCTGATGAAAGAATATCTCATTTAGTGGATTTCTTTGATTCAACAGAGTGCTTCCCTGGAATAGATTTGTCAGGTGGAGTTTGTTATTTCTTGTGGGAGAGAGAATATAGTGGTGAATGTTTAGTGACCTCTATTCGTAAAAATGTTTCTTCCACATTAAAAAGGCCCTTATTAGAAAAAGGAAATAAGTCTTTTGTCCGTTTTAATGATTCTATTTCAATAATTAGGAAAATTCAGAAAAATAGCTTTGTTAGTTTGGAAGATAAAATAAGTGCAAGAAAGCCTTTTGGCGATATTACCGATTTTCGTTATGATAAAAGTGAAGGGTTTACACATGTATTTGCGTATCCCAAAAACGGTTATATAGAAAGAAGAAGGGTTTTACAGAATAGCCAGTGGATAGATAAATATAAAGTTCTGATTGCAAAAGCATATGGAGAAAGAGGCGATTTTCCATATCTTGTCCTTGGAAAACCATTTGTTGCAGGCAAAAACTCGTGTTGTACAGAAACGTATCTTGTTCTTAATAGTTTCGACTCTGAACAACATGCGCAGAATATGGTTTCTTATGTTCGAACGAAATTTTTTAGGTTTTTAGTGCTGCAGAAAAAGAATACACAAAATGCCGCAAAAGGCGTTTATTCCTTCGTCCCTCTCCAAGATTTCTCCCATCCGTGGACAGATGCGATGCTGTACAAGAAGTATGGGTTGAGTGATGAAGAGATAGCCTTTATTGAGAGCATGATAAGACCGATGGAGTAGATGAAAACGCAATTTAGACGTAAGCGGTAAAGAGTTTATTCCACAGCCTCTACACCGACATCGTCGACGTCGGTGAATCGACCTCGACGATGTCGGCAAGTCGATGTCGACGATGTCGATTTAGAGGTTCTTACATACACCTTAAGGAGGATGTTGTACGGAGGAGGATGAAGGAGTGGAAGGATGGGAACAATGAGAGAGGGTATTGACGGAAAACAGAAGATAATAAGAGCTAAAAGCTCGGCGCGTTCTTTGAAAGAAGGGAAAAACAATAAAAAAGTTCACTTTTTTTGTGAATACAAAAAGTTTTCGTAATTTTGCACTCAAAATAAAGTGCAATGGTCATAGAATACGAAAAGGACTATTTACGAGAACTCTACGAGTCTGGTGTCTGCAAGAACAAAAAGTACAGATTCCAGAAGCCGGTGGTACAAAAATATCAGAAAAGAATAGATACGTTGATGGCTGCCACACGCATGGAGGACTTGTTTGTCTTTAATTCGTTGAACTTCGAGGCACTCGACAATGGCTATTACTCTATCCGCATAGATTATCACTATAGGTTGGAGTTTAAGATTAGGGTCGAAGGCGAAGAGACGTTGGTCAGCATCTGCACCGTGACAGATATTACGAATCACTATCAATAGAAAGGAGCACTACAATGGAAACCATCAAGAGACTACCGACACATCCGGGTGATGTGCTGAAAGAAGAGATTGAAAGCAGAAGCATCTCGCAGAAGAGATTTGCCGAGTTGTTGGGTGTTCCTTACACGCAACTGAATGAGATTCTGAATGGGAAACGTCCTGTTTCAACTGATTTCGCTTTGATGGTGGAAGCTGCATTGGGCATCTCGCCCGAACTGCTCATCAATATGCAGAACCGCTACAACATGGCATTTGCGAGACAGAAACCAACGCTGCGTTCTCGTTTGCTGAGCATCCGCAAGGTTTGCGCCGCCATGCTCTGATTGTTTTTTCCTTTTCTTTAGGGTTCGTGCCATAAAACAAACAGTTTATGGCAACAACAGAACTATTGCAAGCGAGGGTGGAGAAAGAACCCTCCATCTATGCTTACGAACTGCCCGAGGTGCCGTCGCATCGCGGGCTGCTGAAGGTGGGCTACACTGTGCGCACCGCTGAGGAGCGGGTGGCGGAACAGTGCAGGACGGCTCATCTGAAATACAAAATCGTGTTGGTGCGCTCTGCCATGAAGGCGGACGGCACTTCGTTCGATGACCGTGCCGTGCATCGTCTGCTGCGCGGGGCAGGATACCCCAATCCCGAAGGGGAGTGGTTCCGCTGCTCGGTGAGGGATGTGGAGCGGGCCATCAAGGCGGTGAAGGCAGGAAGCGAGACGATGCTGGAGCGCACAGAGACGTTCGGCATGCGTCCCGAACAACGGAAGGCGGTGAAGAAGACGGCTGAATACTTCGAGACGTTCTATCGGGAGGAACTGGCGGCAGGACGAACGGGTAAGGCTGGTTCGCCTCAGCTGATTCCTCACTTCCTGTGGAATGCCAAGATGCGTTTCGGCAAGACCTTCACCACCTATCAGCTGGCTCTGCGCATGGGGTGGAAGCGCCTGCTGGTGCTCACGTTCAAGCCTGCGGTGAAGACGGCTTGGAAGGAGGATTTGCTGACGCACAGGGACTTTGAAGGGTGGCAGTTTTGCGAGAAGGGAGAGAATGCCCAGTTCAATCGTGTGGATGAACGTCGTCCCTTCGTGTGCTTTGCCTCTTTTCAGGATGTGCTGGGACGCAATGCCGTGGGTGGCATCAAGGCGACGAACGAGTGGATTCAGGAGGTGGAATGGGACTGCATCGTGCTGGACGAGTACCACTATGGGGCATGGGGCAAGCATGCCAAGGACTTTTACAATAAGCAGGATGTGGAGCAGTTGGCACGTGCCGTCGAGGTGGGCGAACTGATGGCGGAGGATGCTGAAAGCCGCAAGGAAATGGACAGCCGTGAACTGTATGACGAGGGGCTGATGCCGCTTTCGACTCGTGCTTATCTTTATTTGTCGGGAACTCCTTTCAGGGCTATCAGCACAGGAGAGTTTATTGAGGAGCAAATCTATAACTGGACCTACTCGGACGAGCAACGGGAAAAGGAGAACTGGCAAGGAGAGGGCAACCCTTATCTCTCTTTGCCCAAGATGGTGATGATGACGTACCAGCTGCCTGACAGCATCAAGGAGGTGGCTGATCAAGGGGAGTTTGACGAGTTTGACTTGAATGAGTTTTTCCGTGCTGACGGACGTGGCTTTGTGCATGAGGAGCATGTGCAGAAGTGGCTTGACCTGATTCGGGGCGCGTACAAGGAGAACATTATTACTGAACTGAAGCAGGGGGCTGAGCGTCCGCCTATGCCTTTCTCGGATGTGCGTCTGCATGCTTATCTTCAGCATACTTATTGGTTTCTGCCGTCGGTGGCGGCATGCAAAGCGATGGAAAGGCTGATGGCGCGTCCCATCAATCGCTTTTATCATGACTATGAAGTGGTGGTGGCGGCTGGAAGTGAGGCTGGCATGGGTGCGGTGGCTGTGCTTCCTGTCTATGAGGCGATGAACAGGGAGGGGGACCCGCGGCAGGGCAAGACGATTACGCTTTCGTGCGGAAAGCTGTCGACGGGTGTGACAGTGAGACCGTGGACGGGTATCTTGATGCTTCGCAATGCCCGTTCGCCTGAGACGTACTTTCAGGCGGCGTTCAGGGTGCAGTCGCCTTGGACAACGCGTGACGAATGGGGCAAGGAGATTGTCTTGAAGCCTTACTGCTATGTCTTTGACTTTGCTCCTAACCGTGCCTTGCGGCAAGTGGAGGAGTATAGCTGTCAGCTGAATCTGCATGAGTCGAATCCTGAGAAGAAGGTGGAGGAGTTTATCCGCTTCTTGCCGGTACTGGCGTATGACGGCAGTTCGATGAAGGAGATTGACGCGGCGGGTATTTTGGACATGGCGATGAGTGGCACGACGGCGACGCTGCTGGCAAGGCGGTGGGAGAGTGCGGTGCTGGTGAATGTGGACAACGTTACGTTGAACCGGCTGATGAACTCGCCTGAGGCGATGAGGGCACTGATGAATATTGAGGGTTTCCGCTCGCTGAATCAGGACATTGAGACCATCATTAACAAGAGTGAGCAGGTGAAGAAGGCCAAGCGTGAACAGGGGGATGGTATGTCGGCAACGATGAAGAAGGAACTGACGGAGGCGGAGAAGGAGTATAAGAGCAAGCGCAAGGAGATTCAGCAGAAGCTTATCAAGTTTGCTACGCGTATCCCTGTGTTCATGTATCTGACGGACTATCGGGAGTATTCGCTGAAGGATGTGATTGTCAATCTGGAACCGGAACTGTTCCGAAAGGTGACGGGATTGAGCATCGGTGACTTTGAGCTGCTGGTTAGCCTGAATGTGTTTAATAGCGAACTGATGAATGATGCGGTGTATAAGTTTAAGCGCTATGAGGACAGCAGCCTTGAGTATACGGGCATTGACACGCACAGGGGAACTGTTGTTGGCGGTTGGGATACGGCGGTGGACAGGAAGGTGCTGTTTGCGGAAAGGGGAGAGCCTGTTCGTGAGGTGAAGGCGAAAGAGGAAAAGCCGAATGTGCAAGAGGAAGTAGAAGTAGCTGCTCAAGAAGAAAAAGCGGCTGTTCAAGTGGAGGAAAAGCCAGAAGAGACGCCTGCGGCTCAAGCTAAGTGGGAGCGCATTAAGGTGGGCGATACCGTGCAGCATAAGTCTTTCGGCAATGGGGTGGTGATGTCGGTTGATGACCGTTTTATTGTTGTAGCTTTTGCAACGAAAGAGTCTCGTTTCCTCTATCCGTGGGTGTTTGAGCAGGGGTATCTTTCTGTGGGAAAGTCTTGATGCGGATAGTCTTCCTGATGGTTTCCTGCTGTTTTTTCGGATATAAAAAAAGCAGAGCTGTGGATAGCAGCTCTGCTTTTGGGTATGAAGTGGTTTGCTGAATGGCAAACACATGTGTTACTTGCAAGGAATGTCTTCTATGCGCTGCTGGTGGCGTCCACCTGCGAACTCTGTGCTGAAGAACTCGTCGAGACACTGGCGGCATACCTCTTCTGTGATGAAGCGGCCAGGGAAGACGATGACGTTGGCGTTGTTGTGTTCGCGGATGAGGTGGGCTATCTCTGGCTGCCATACAAGTCCGGCACGGATGCTCTGATGCTTGTTGAGTGTCATGGAGATGCCTTCGCCTGAACCGCACATGGCGATGCCAGGATAAACTTCGCCTTTCTCGATGCCTTCTGCCAGTGCATGGCCATAGGTGGCGTAGTTGCAGGATTCTTCAGTGTAGGTGCCGTAGTCCTTATACTCGTAGCCTTTCTCTTCGAGATATTTCTTGACGAACTGCTTGAGAGGAAAAGCGGCATGATCGGATGCGATACCAACTTTCATATAATTAGGAATTTGGAATGAGGTATTAGGACGGGTGCATGACTTGGTATCAATTCCTCATCCCTAATTCCTCATTCCTCATTATTTAAAAGAGTTTGTTAACTTGTGCGTATACGTTCTCTGCTGTGTAGCCGAGCTTTTCGTCGAGCACCTTGTAAGGAGCTGAGAAACCGAATGACTCGAGTCCCCAGATTGTACCTTCAGCTTCAGGAACAAGGCCGAGGAGGTTGACTGGAAGACCTGCTGTGAGACCGAATTTCTTTACGCCCTGTGGGAGTACTGACTGCTGGTATTCCTTTGGCTGCTGGCGGAAGAGTCCTTCTGATGGTACGCTGACGATGCGAACTTTCTTGCCGTCCTTGCGGAGGAGTTCTGCGCCTGCTACGAGTGTGGAAACTTCTGAACCTGTAGCTACGAGGATAACATCTGGGTTTTCGTCAGAACCTGCTACGATGTAGCCACCCTTAGCTGCCTGGCAGTAGTCGTTGCCTGCTGGGAGATTGTTGATGTTCTGGCGAGAGAGGATGAGGGCTGATGGAGTAGCCATGTTGTCCATAGCAAGTGCCCATGATGCAGTTGTCTCCTGTGCGTCTGCTGGACGGAGCACGAGCACTGATGGTTTGCCTGAGTGGTTCTTCAGCTTCTCCATGAGACGAATCTGTGCTTCCTGCTCAACTGGCTCGTGAGTTGGTCCGTCTTCGCCTACGCGGAATGCGTCGTGTGTCCAGATGAACTTCACTGGAAGCTCCATGAGGGCTGCCATACGAACAGCTGGCTTCATGTAGTCAGAGAACACGAAGAATGTTCCACATGCTGGGATAACACCTCCGTGAAGTGCCATACCGATACAGCAGCAAGCCATGGTGAGCTCTGCTACACCTGCCTGGAAGAATGCGCCTGTGAAGTCGCCTGCTGTGAATGCCTTTGTCTTGTTGAGGAAGCCGTCAGTCTTGTCTGAGTTAGAGAGGTCGGCTGATGCACAAATCATGTTTGGAACTTGCTCTGCAAGAACTGAGAGACATGCTGCAGAAGCAGAACGTGTTGCGTCGTTGTCTTTCTGTACGCACTTGCTCCAGTCAATCTTTGGTGCCTTGTTGCTGAACCAGTCTGCCTGTGCTGCTGCCTTCTCTGGGTTGGCTGCTGCCCATGCTGCTTCTTCAGCATAGCGCTCTGCGCAGATTGCTTCGAGTTCCTTAGCGCGATTAGCATAGAGCTCCTTCACGTCGTCGAAGATCTGGAATGGGTTCTCTGGGTCGCCACCAAGGTTCTTGATGGTGTTGACGAATGCGTCGCCACCGAGTGGAGCGCCGTGTGTCTTGCAGTTTGCCTCGTAAGAAGAGCCGTCTGCCTTGAGCGCGCCCTTACCCATGATGCACTTACCGATGATGAGGGTTGGTTTGCCTTCTACCTTGAGGGCTGCATCGAGAGCCTGACGGATTTGTGCTGCATCGTTACCTACGATTTCGATGACTTCCCAACCAAGCGCGCGATACTTCGCTGCTGTGTCTTCTGTCATAACGTCCTTTGTTTCAGTAGAAAGCTGGATGTCGTTAGAGTCGTAGAACATGATGAGGTTGTCAAGACCAAGAGTAGCTGCGATGCGTGCGCCGCCCTGTGAGATTTCCTCCTGGATACCACCGTCAGAGATGTATGCGTAGATGGTCTCCTTTGCGAATGTTGGGTTGCCTGTGTGTGCTGCGAGGAACTTGGCAGCGATAGCTGCGCCGACAGCGAATACGTGGCCTTGGCCGAGTGGACCAGAGGTGTTCTCTATGCCGCGTGCAACTTCAAATTCTGGGTGACCTGTTGTTGGTGAACCCCATTGGCGAAGCTGTGCCAGCTCTTCGAGTGAGAACTTGCCTGCGAGGCAGAGCTGTGAGTAGAGCATTGGAGCCATGTGGCCTGGGTCGAGATAGAAACGGTCGCGACCAACCCACTCAGGATTCTTTGGGTCGTATTTGAGATACTCAGAATAAAGCACGTTGATGAAGTCTGCGCCACCCATGGCACCGCCTGGATGACCAGACTTTGCTTTTTCAACAGAAGATGCAGCAAGGATACGAATGTTGTCTGCTGCATGATTTAATACACTAATTGGATTTGCCATTTTTTAAATACTTTAATGTTGAATTGGATGAAGGATGGAGGTTTGCCTGGCGACAAAGGGCTCCAATCTTCATCCTCTTCATTTTATGGTTATTGAAAATTATTTCTTGTTGTCTACTGCAGCCTGCTCGATAGCCAAGCCCTTCTTGTAGTTCTCGATGTAGGTGTTGAAACCTTCAACGTCTTCAGGCGTAGGCTTGATTTCTTCGCCTGCGTTGCCGGCAAACACTACTTGGTCGAGGTAGTCGGCCAGAGACAGCTGCTTGTCGTTGTTGACTGCGTAAGCAGCAAGAAGCGCAATGCCCCAGGCGCCGCCTTCGCCAGCTGTCTCCATGACAGAGATAGGGGAGTTGAGGGCTGCTGCAAGCATCTTCTGACCTACGCCCTTGGTGGTGAAGTAGCCACCATGGCCTGTGATGCGGTCAACCTGAACTTTCTCTTCTTTCAGAAGGATGTCATTGCCTATCTTCAATACGCCGATGGCTCCGTAAAGGTGTGCGCGCATAAAATTGGCAAGGTTGAACTTGTCGTTGGCAGAACGGACGAAGAGTGGACGTCCATCAGCAAGACCTGTCACAGGTTCGCCTGATACATAATTGTATGAGAGGACGCCACCACAGTCAGGATTGCCAGTTGCTGCTGCATTGAAGAGATTGACATACAGCTGGTTCATGTCGACTGGCATGCCCATCAGCTCTTGGAACTCTTTGAATATCTTGACCCAAGCGTTGATGTCTGAAGTACAGTTGTTGCAGTGTACCATTGCTACGAGGCTGCCGTCTGGCGTTGTCACCATGTCAATCATTTCGTATGGCTTGGAAAGTTCCTTCTCAAGCACAATCATGGAGAATGATGATGTGCCGGCTGACACGTTTCCTGTGCGCTGCTTGACGGCGTTGGTTGCTACCATGCCTGTGCCTGCGTCGCCTTCTGGAGGACAGACTGGGATGCCTGCTTTCAGGTGGCCTGACACGTCGAGACGTTGTGCGCCCTCAGGAGTGAGGAAGCCTGCATTCTCGCCTGCGTTGAGAGATTTTGGAAGGATGTCGAGAAGCTTCCACTCAAATCCTCTTGGCTCGATGAGCTTGTCAAACTTCTCTACCATGGCTGCATCGTAAGTCTTGGTCTTTGGGTCGACAGGAATCATGCCTGATGCATCGCCTACACCAAGAACCTTCTGACCTGTAATCTGCCAATGGATGTATCCTGCAAGAGTGGTGAGGAACTCGATGTCCTTCACATGCTCTTCGTTGTCGAGGATAGCCTCATACAGGTGGGAAATGCTCCAACGGAGAGGTATGTTGTAGTTGAACAGCTCTGACAGTTCAGCTGCTGCCTTGCCTGTGTTGGTGTTGCGCCATGTACGGAATGGCACAAGGATGTCATTGCCTTTGAATGGCATATAGCCGTGCATCATAGCGCTGATGCCGATGGCGGCAAGTGTCTCTATCTCAACTTCATACTGCTCCAATACGTTCTTGCGCAATTGTGCATAACAATCCTGCAAGCCGTACCAGATTGCTTCTGTGCTGTATGTCCAGAGACCATCAACCAACTGGTTTTCCCACGTGTGGCTGCCCTGAGCAATAGGCTTGTTCTCCTGGTCAATAAGAACTGCCTTGATGCGGGTAGAGCCAAACTCGATACCGAGAATGGCTTTACCTGCTTCTATGGTTTGTTTTGGAGTCATAAATCTTAATGAGGAATGAGGATTAGGAGTGAGGAATTGTTTGTGGAGTCAATGGTGTCCATTCCTAATTCCTCATACCTAATTCCTAATTATTTACTTCAGTGCTTTATTCAACATGTAGTACACCTCATTCATTTGGAGGTCGTGCTTGAACTCGCTGATAGTGGTGTTCTTGTTAATCTTCACATATTCGATGCCAACTATCTCTGCGAAGTCTTCCCAGTACTCTTCTGTGATGTCGTAAGAGAATGCACTGTGGTGAGTACCTCCTGCGAGAATCCATGCGCCAGCACCGATTTCGAAGCTTGGTTGTGGTACCCAGAGAGCTGAAGCAACAGGAAGGTTTGGCATTGGCTTTGGCTCGATGCACTCAACCTCCTGAGAGATGAGACGGAAACGGTTGCCAAGGTCAACAACTGTAGCCTTGATGCCACGTCCTACCTTAGAAGTGAACACGAGACGAGCTGTCTGCTGCTTGCGGATACCAATGCCGAGGAAGTGAACCTCGAGAGTTGGCTTGTCAACAGCGATGAGCGGACAAACCTCGAGCATGTGGCTCTGGAGGCAAGAAGAACGGTCGCCTGCAAAGTTGAGGGTGTAGTCCTCGAGGAATGAGCAACCGATTGGCATGCCTTGCTGGATAACCCAGAGTGTGCGGCAGAGGCAAGCTGTCTTCCAGTCACCTTCTGCACCAAAGCCATAGCCTTCAGCCATGAGACGCTGTGAAGCAAGGCCTGGAATCTGGTCGAAGCCTACGAAGTTTGGATCATTGATGTCAGCATCGCCAAGGTCGTCGAAGTTAGTAGTGAAAGCTGTTGCACCCTCGTCCTTCAGAACGCGGCGGAGAGCGATTTCTGCCTTTGCTGCGTTCTTTACCTTCTGCCAGTAAACTTCTTCGCCGCTCTCGTCAATCTTGATAGTGTAGAGCTGCTTGTATTCTTCAACGAGTGCGTCTGCCTCAGCATCAGTTACTTTCTTGAAGTAGTCCATGAGAGAAGAAACAGGGTAGTAGTCAACGTGGTAACCCATGCGCTGCTCAAATTCTACACGGTCGCCGTCTGTTACAGCAACGTTGTTCATGTTCATACCGAACATCAAGCAACGTACATTCTTCGCGTCAGCAACACCAGCAGCAACACGTGCCCAAACAGCAATCTGCTGCTGTGCAGCCTCGTCCTTCCAGTAGCCACAAACAACTTTGCGTGGAACACGCATGCGAGTGCAGATGTGACCAAACTCGATGTCGCCATGAGCTGACTGGTTGAGGTTCATGAAGTCCATGTCAATCTCACTCCATGGAATCTCAGCATTGTACTGAGTGTGGAAGTGGAGGAGTGGCTTCTGAAGTGCCTGAAGGCCCTTAATCCACATCTTTGCAGGAGAGAATGTGTGCATCCAAGTGATGATACCTGCGCACTTCTCGTCATTGTTAGCCGCTTTCATCACAGCTTCAACTTCCTTTGAAGAGTTTGCTGTTCCTTTATAAACTACCTTGATTGGGATAATCCCACTATTATTGAGACCATCCACCATTTCCTTTGAGTGACCGTCAACGATTTTAACTGTTTCGCCACCATAGAGCAACTGTGCACCAGTCACCCACCATAATTCCAAATTTTCAAATGCCATAATGATCAATTTTTTAATGTTTATATAATTGTTTTATTGTTTCCTGTTTGGCGTACTCGAGGGCTTCGAGGCATCGTACCCGAGGGGTACGGTTGACCGTACCCCTCGGGTGCGGCTTTTTATAGCTTTATAGCAAAACTCTAACGGGATTAGTGCTGCTGGCCTTTTTGGCCGTAATAAGCGTTAGGGCCATGCTTGCGATTGTAGTGTTTCTCGACAAGCAGCTGATTCATCGTTAGGTTAGGATTAACGGAAAACGCCACGAAGGCCATCTTTGCGCATTGCTCCATCACCTTGGCGTTGTATACAGCATTGTCAGGAGAAGTGCCCCAAGAGAATGGACCATGGTTCTTGACAAGAACTGCTGGAGTGTGGTCAGGGTTGATTCTGCGGATGTTGAGGAATTCGTCAACGATAACGTTTCCTGTCTCGAGTTCATATGCGCCTTCAACCTCTTCCTTCGTCATGTCGCGAGTGCATGGAATCGCCTGATAGAAATAGTCTGCATGTGTGGTGCCGATGTTTGGGATGTCTTTGCCTGCCTGAGCAAATGCTGTTGCATAGGTAGAGTGGGTGTGAACGACTCCCTGGATGTTTGGGAATGCCTTGTAAAGAGCAAGGTGTGTTGGTGTGTCTGAAGAGGGGTTAAGCTCGCCTTCTACAACCTTTCCACTCTCCAAATCAACAACAACCATATCACTGGCTTTCATGTCGTCATAACTAACCCCTGAAGGCTTGATGACAACAAGTCCTTTTTCACGGTCAATGCCTGACACGTTACCCCATGTGAAGATTACTAAGCCTTGCTTAACCAAATCAAGGTTCGCCTTGAATACTTTTTCTTTAAGTTCTTCTAACATAGTACTAATTTTTATAAATTGATTATTATCTGTTTACCACAAAACTATATATATGATAGCTGTTATGATGCTGATGATGACAAAACCATAGAAATAGCTTTTTGATGTTCTGAACAATGCATAGTTGACAGGCATGGCTTTTATGTCTTTGACTTTCTCTTTTGCATTTGAGATGAGTATTAAAGCCGCTACTCCTATAAAGAATCCAAAGAAATAGAACGCCTGGAAACCTATATCGTGGAGGTATGCAAATAGATTTTTGTTAGGATTTACATCATCTGGAAGTGTTGCATTCCCAATGGTGACGATGAGTGCTGCAGCAATGCAGATAATGCAGCATAAACCGAATATTGTACCCCATCTCATCATTAACTTGCGATCTGCAGCCTTCGCTCTCTCGCAATGGATTTGCTTCTTGCTCATGAGAGAAAGGAAAATGAATAGGGTAGTCTCTATCATGAATACGTAGCCAACACGGAATTGGAAGGCGACATCTGGCATGGTGAATTTCAATATGAGGCCCAGTGGAACAGTTGTGATAGCTGTCCAGATAGCGGCTGTAGAAGAAGCGCGTTTCCACAAAAGTCCAAGCGCAAGAACCGTTACAATGCCTGGATAGATGAAGCTTGAGTATTCTTGGATGTATATAAAGGCTTGGTCAAAGCTGCCTAATATAGGAATGGCTGAAACAAGAGCAACGAAGAAGGCTGCCAATGTGACGAGTCGGCCTATATTCACGAGAACTTTATCTGAAGCATCTTTGTTGATGAACTTTTTATAGATGTCCATGGTGAAAAGGGTCGCAGTACTATTGCCCATTGAAGAAATGGATGAAATGATGGCTGCGAAGAGGGAGACAAAGAATAGTCCCTTGATACCAGTTGGGATGAAGTTGCGAATAAACCAAGGGTATGCCTCTTCGTTCATGCGAATGGAGCCCAGCAGGTCTGCATCTGGACCTAAATGATGCTGCATATAGTAAGCGCAAATGCCTGGGATAATCACAATGAAAGGAATGATAATCTTCAGGAATGCAGCAAACATGAATCCCTTTTGTGCTTCTTGGATGTTCTTTGCAGCAAGGCCTTTCTGGGTAATGTACTGGTTGAATCCCCAATAGCAGATGTTGGTCAGCCATATGCCTCCTACGATGGCAGCAAGACCTGGCACGTTGGAGTATGCCTCCTTGTCGTAACTTTCTTGAACAACCAGATGGAAATGAACATCCTTGAGATGCGGTCCTGTGGTTAAGTAAGTGTACATCTTATTGAAGCCATCCACAAATGTCCCATCATTGCCAGCGACTGCGATGAGAGCGAAATAGGCTGTGATGATACCTCCACCAATGATGAACGTTACTTGCATGACGTCTGACCAGGCGATGGCTGCAAAACCGCCATAGATGCAATAGACGGCGCTACATAAGAAAAGAATGGAGATGATGACCAATCTGACAGAGAGCTCGATGTCGCCAAAGTAGATGTTCAATCCTTGCAAACCCAGCATCTGTTCGATTGCAAGCGCTCCAAGCCAAGCAACGGAGGTTAAGTTGATGAATACATACAAGAGAATCCAGAAGATGGAAAAGGCTAAACCTACCTTGCCGTTGTAGCGCTCACGAAGGAACTGAGGAATCGTGAAGATTTTGTGCTCAAACATGATTGGCAGGAAGAACTTTCCAATAACCAGCATGGCTACAGCAGCCATAATCTCATAAGCAGCAATGGATATGCCATGTGCATAACCAGAACCAGACGTGCCAATCAGCTGCTCTGCTGAGATGTTTGCAGCAATGAGAGAGGCTCCTACAGCCCACCAGGTAAGCGTGTTGCCTGCCAAGAAATAGTCTTTGGTGTTTTTCTCTCGACCTTCTCTGTCGCGGCTGATAAAGAGGCTTAAGCTTACCAGCAGAACCACGTACGCAATTGCAATGATGACGTCAATGGTTTCAAATCCACTCTGGCTCATTGCCTCGGCTATGCTCATCTGTATATCCATCTTGTAATGCGATTGTTTATTGGTTTCCTAATAATTAGCTTGAATTCAGTTTATCTGAATCTATATAGTGTAGCGCCTCGACGCGATGAATCCTTATCAATCATGTCGGTCGCTAAAATATAATCTTTTTCAGAAATAGAGCGACGGAAATTCCGTTTGTCTATTGTTGTGCCAAGGATGCTTTCGTAAAGAGTCTGAAGCGAACTCAGCGTAAAGTATCTGGGTAGCAGGTTACTCCCTATTGGTTTGTTCTTGATTGTTTCGCCAATCATGCGTCGTGCTTTTTGTACCATGTCATTATGGTCGAAGCATAGCGCAGGCATATTGTCAACATCCACCCATTTTGCGTTGTGAATGTCTGAAAGTGATGAGTCGTAGTTATCTACGTTGACGAGTGCATAATAGACTATGCTGATGACCCGTTCGCCGGGGTCGCGTTCTACCTCGCCATAGACGGCGAGCTGCTGCATGTAGACTTTGTCGAGTCCTGTGAATTCCTTCAGAATGCGTTTTGCTGAGGAATTTACGCTTTCGTTAGATTGAACAAAGCCTCCAATCAAGGAATACTCGCCCATGCCCGGCTCGTAAGGACGCTGATGAACCAGCACCTTGAGGTGTCCTTCTGCGAATCCAAAGATGATGCAATCTACGGAAACGAAGAACTTTGGGTATGATTGGTAAGCAGTCATTGATTGGAGGCTTATATTATATAATAATGTGTAAGTCTAAATCAGATTACCAGAGGATGATGTACAGAATGGCAAGGATGACAATCACGCCAATTGAGCCAATGTTGAATGTACGATCGGTCTCGAAAATCTTCAGGTCGATAGCTACGAGGTTTGGATCCTGCAGCTTGTCCTTTGCGTTTGAACGAAGGTAAACACCAATTGTTGCAGTAATAGCAGCAAAGAATATCATAGCGCCTTCGAAGCCGTGGATGTGCATTGTCTCGTTGAAGAAACCACAGATGAAGAGTACGAATGAGATAGCTGCAACGCAGAACATGATAGTGCTCCAACGGAGTTGAGTCTTGATTGTCTGCTCGTCAAGCTGATCAGCAGCAACTGCTTTCTTGCTCTTCAATGAAATCCAGATGAACAGGATTACAAGTGTGATGAACACAACGCCTGAACGAATGAGGAATGGCATTTCTGGGAAAGCGAACTTGTAGATGATTGAGAAAGCGAATGTACCAATTGCGCAGACAACAGCAGCAGTGCCGCTAGCACGCTTCCAAAGCAGACCAAGGCCGAAGATGACAACAACGCCTGGGTATACGAATGCTGAATATTCCTGGATGAACTGGAATGCCTGGTCGATACCACCCATCAATGGGTAAACAGCGACAAGCGCGATAACAAGAGCAATCAAAGAAGTGATACGTCCTACGCCTACCAATTTCTTCTCTGAAGCGTTCTTGTTGATGAACTGCTTGTAGATATCCATTGTGAAGAGGGTAGAAGTAGAGTTGAACATAGATGCCAGTGAAGAAATCACAGCAGCAGCCAATGCAGCGAAGCTAAGACCCTTAACGATTGTTGGTGTGAAGTTGCGGATCAAGAAAGGATATGCATCGTCTGAACGGCTGATTGAGCCTGCCAGTGTGTCGCGCAGAGCCTCGCATTCAGGAGAGTTCATGATGTAGAATGCACAAACACCTGGGATACATACGATGAATGGAATCAAAATCTTCAAGAATGCAGCGAATACCATACCCTTCTTTGCTTCTGCGAGAGACTTAGCAGCAAGACCTTTCTGGATGATGTACTGGTTGAAGCCCCAATAGCCGAGGTTTGTCAGCCAAAGAGCACCAAAAATCAGCACGATACCAGGGTTAGTGAAGAATGGGTCTTCCTTCTGAGTGATGGTGCCTGCAGCATCTTTAACGCCATTGATGACAGGATAGAGTTCTTCGTTACGAGTGACAACCAAATTGAAGTGCTTGTCGCCCTCGATACCTGCCAGATAGTCTTTAATGTGCAGCAAGGCTTCCCATGCGCCACCTAAGCCCATTTCGTTGCCAATTACAGCGAGTGCTGCATAAGCTGTGATGAGACCGCCACCTACGAGGAATACAACCTGCATTACGTCTGTCCATGCAACAGATGCAAGACCTCCATAGATAGAGTAGATACCAGCGATGAGGAAGAGTGCGAAGATGATAGCCATGCGTACTTGGTCAATCTCCATGCCTGCTACGACAACAATCATATCTGTTGGCAAACCAAGAATCTGCTGGATAGCCAATGCGCCAAGCCAAGCAACTGAAGTAAGGTTTACAAACACATAGAGGAAGAGCCACAGGAGTGAGAAAGCAAAACCTACACCCCAATTGTAGCGCTCGCGCAAGAACTGAGGAATTGTGAAGATTTTCTTTTCTATCATGAGAGGAAGCAGGAACTTACCTACAACCAGCAGTGTCGCTGCGGCCATCAGCTCATAAGCTGCCTGAGCGATACCAGATGCGTATGCAGAACCAGACATACCAATGAACTGTTCTGCAGAGATGTTTGCGGCGATGAGTGATGCACCCACGGCCCACCATGTCAGTGTGTTGCCGGCAAGGAAGTAGTCAGTAGAGGATTTTTCCTCGCCATTCTTGCTGCGAGACAGGAACAATCCCATACCAACAAGAATCACAATGTAAACAAGAATGACTAGATAATCGGCAACTTCAAAACCATTTTGGCTGAGTGCCTGAGTAATTTTGTCCATGTTGATTTTAGTTATTAATTAGAGTTATTATTAGAAGTTTTATTTCTTAACAAATTGAAAGGAAAAGGTTGCGCCCCAGAAGCGAGGTGCGTCCTTTTCCTTTTCCGATATTATTCTTCAACAGAGAATACGTATTTGCAGTAGCTGTGGTATGGCTTCTCTGGAGTTACAAAAGCATTGCTGTCTTCCCAACCTGGCATGTTGTACTTGTTTGGAGAGTCAGGATACTTCTGAGATTCCAGACAGATAGCGCAGTATTTCTGATACATGATGCCACCCTTGCCTGGACGAGTGCCGTCTTGGAAGTTTGCTGTGTAGCACTGAACGCCTGGCTCGTTTGTGTACATCTCGAGTTTGATGCCAGAACGTGGGTCTACCATTGTAGCGCAAACCTCATCTTGATTGCCCTTTGTGTTCAAACACCAGTTGTGGTCATAACCGCCACCTGCAGCAGCAATTTCAGCGTCTCCAGAAGCGAAGTCAGCGCCGATGGCCTTTGGAGTACGGAAGTCAAACACTGTTCCTTCAACAGGACGGATTTCGCCGGTTGGCATATAAGTCTCGTCTGCTGGAGTATAGTTGTCAGCATTTACCTGAAGGATTGACTCTTCTATCGTGTTGTTGAAGTCGCCTGACAGGTTGAAGTAAGTGTGGTTTGTCATGTTGATGATGGTTGGAGCGTCAGCTGTTGCATCATAATTGATAACAATAGCGTTGTCGTCTGTGAGCTCAAACTTCACGATTGCCTCAACGTTGCCAGGGAACTTGTTGTCTCCGTCTGGTGAGATGTATTTCATGGCAACTGAGTTGTCTGTCTCTTCTACCACTTCATACACCTGATACTGCCATCCTGTGTAACCACCGTGGAGTGAGTGGAATCCGTCGTTGTTCTTGTCAAGGACAACAGGTTCTGTAGCGCCAGGAAGTACAAACTGGCCTCCGTTGATGCGATTTGCGTAGCGACCTACAGAGCAACCGTAGTCTGTTTCGTAGTTCCATGGGAAATAGTTCTCAATTTTGTCGAATCCACAAGCAACATCAACGAATTCTCCGTCCTTGTTAGGAACCATGATGCTGACGATTCGACCGCCAAAGTTTGTGATGCACACTTCCATGCCATTAGCATTTGTGAGCGTGTAGAGCTTTACTTGCTTTGCTTCTGCTGAGTCTGCAACGAACTTGCCTGCTTCGTAGTCGTAAGCTACAGCGATGCAAGTGTCGTAATCAGCAGGATTAATACCTGATAAGGTCAGCTCAGCTTGTGCTGGCTGCTGTGCTGAATTGCAAGCACAAAGGAATGCCACAGTTGCAGCACTTCCCAATAAAATTGACTTGAGATTCTTCATAATTGGTTAGAAAAAGTATTAGTTTATAAACTTTCGGTCAAAGTTACCGCTTTTTCACGTTATTTAACCTGTTGAAAACATGTTATAAAACATAAAGTGTTTGTTTGACACTCTTCGGCGGCATTTTTTATCGTCTTGTGTTTGTCTATAGTGCTGTTTTTCGATAGTTTTGTCCGCCAACATTAAAAGTTTTTCATCAAGCTTATCTGTTGTACTGTAAAAGAGCGCTATAATCAATGCTTCTCACATCGTTTGTATGTTATGCCCTGCATCGAAAATACGATGTAGGGCATAACGTAATTTAGGTAAGCCGTGAGCTTAAAAGGGGCTCAAAGCGACGTGTGTTCCTTGTTGAGTCGTGAACCGCGACAGAGTGGTTTTAGCAAAGCTTTCTTGAGCCGTCGCCAATAACAACGTCTATCACAACAGGTTTCTTCCCATACTTTTGCTGGAACTTCTCAACGGCAGTTTTGACGAAATTGTCATACAGTTCTTCGGCAACGAGGTTGATAGTACATCCTCCAAATCCGCCACCCATAATGCGTGAGCCCGTAACGGAGCATTCTTTGGCAATATCATTCAGGAAATCAAGTTCTTCGCAAGATACCTCGTATTCTTTTGAAAGACCATAGTGCGTTTCATACATCTTCTGTCCCACAGTCTCGTAATCACCATTTTCAAGAGCGTCGCAAACTGCAAGGACGCGGTCTTTCTCGCCAAGCACGAATGTTGCGCGCTTGATGTCTTCTGCTGAAACCTTACCTTCTATTTCTTTGAGCTCGTCCCAAGTAGCTTCGCGAAGTGTCGTAATCTCTTTCTCTGGATGAAGTTCCTTAATTGTCTTGACGCAGTTTTCGCAGGAATTACGGCGGTCGTTATATGGTGAACCTACCAGCTCATGCTTTACGCAAGAGTTGATGAGGACAAGTTTGTAGCCCTTAGGATTCCAAGGGAAGTATTCGAACTCGCCTGAGCGGCAGTCGAGGCGCATCAGATTGTCCTTTTTGCCATGTACAGAAGCGAACTGGTCCATAATGCCACAATTGACGCCTATGTATTTATGCTCTGTTGCTTGGCCAACTTTTGCGAGAGTCATCTTGTCAATCTTCCCTTCGCCAAACAAGTCGTTGATTGCAAATGCATAACAACTTTCAAGAGCTGCCGAAGAAGACATTCCTGCGCCATTGGGCACATCGCCGGCGAATGCTGTGTCGAATCCCTCGACAGGTATGCCGAGCGCCATCATTTCGCGAGCGACACCAAAAATATATCGGAAATGGCTTGCATTGGGTCCTTTCTCGTCGTCGATGGAAAATTCGGCATAATCTTTCAGGTCGATTGAATATGCACGAATGGTGCGAGTTCCGTTAGGACGTATTTCTGCTATCATTCCTTGCTCTACAGCGCCAGGGAATACAAAGCCTCCATTGTAGTCAGTATGCTCTCCGATGAGGTTGATGCGACCAGGTGAAGCATAAACAGAACCCGGTTCTCCGCCAAGGTGCTTGATGAAACGTGTACGAACGTCGTCGATTTTCAATTTCATATCTGATTGGTTTTTCGAGGACAACTTCTTCTCTGTTAACTTAAAGAAAAAGATGTATAAGGTTAATTACTAAAGCAACATTCCCTCAACCGCAACTTGGCGGATGAGGGGAATGTAACAGTTTATTGTATGCTAAATTTGTAGATTGTCTTCTGAGTGTATTTCTCGCCTGGCTTCAGCACAACAGATGGGAAGTATGGACGATTGGGTGAATCTGGGAAATGCTGGCATTCAAAGCAGATGCTTGAACGGCGTGGTGCTGTACATCCGTTTTGGATGGGGTAACCTGTTGCCCAGTTGTCAGAATACACCTGAACTCCTGGTTCGGTTGTGTACGTGTCAAGCACTCGACCGGATTTTGGGTCGGTCAGACGGACTGCGAATGAAAGTTCGCCAACCTCTTTCTTGTTGAGGACAAAACAATGGTCGTATCCTGCTCCGTTCTTAATCTGTTCGTTATCAGCATCGATGTCTTGGCCTACAGGCTTTGGTGAACGGAAGTCGAATGGGGTGCCTGCTACTTTAAGGATTTCTCCTGTTGGGATGCAGGTGTCATCGATTGGGATGTAGAAATCAGCATTCATTTCCATGATTTGGTCATCAATTGTAGGTGTTGGGTTAGCGATACCCTGTAAAGAGAAGAACGCATGGTGAGTCAAATTGATGATTGTCTTCTTGTTTGTTGTGGCAAGATATTCAATAATCAGCTCATTGTCGTCGGTCCATGTAAATTCAACTGAAATCTTTACTTCTCCAGAAAATCCTTCGTGACCATAAGGCAGAACGATGTTGAGTGTGAGATTTTGCTCGCCAGCTTGATATGCGTCCCATACCAATGCGTGCAAGCCTGTTGGACCTCCATGAAGGGCGTTCGGTCCATTGTTGATGGCTAATTGGTACTCTTTTCCGTTCAAAGTGAACTTTCCCTTGTTGATGCGATTGCCAAAACGCCCAATCAACGTTGAAAGGTATGGCTCAGGTGAATTGATAACTGCATCAATGCTGTCTTGTCCCTGAATGACGTTCGCTACTTTGCCATCTTTGTCTGGTACCATGATTGCAACGATAGCGCCTCCATAGTTTGTGATTGAAACCTCGTAACCATCTTTGTTTACGAGTGTGTAAAGGTCGGTTTCTTTGCCTTTAACTACCTTTTGGAAGTTTTCGGCTTTAAGCCCGCTTAGTTTAGGTTGGATAGTGCTCATAATATAATTTTAAGTTAGTATATCTTGGTTTTAGATTTCTATTGCAAATTAAACAAAAAAAAATTAACTGGACGAACAAACCAGCAATTATTTTTCATAAAACTTCATATTCTTATTCTTTTTTCACAAATTCATTTTTCTTTTAGGTAAATAAGCGAGTAAATCCGCAACTATAAAGCTGCTTCCCCCAATAAAAATACAATCTTCACTCTCTGCCTGCTCAAGCGCAGCGGTGTATGCATCGCTAACGCTATGGTAGCTGTTTCCCAAGAGTTGGTAGCTTTCCGCCATTTTTTTTATCTCGTCATGAGGCAATGCCCTTTTCACATTTGCCTGGCAGAAGTAATAGGTCGCTTCTTTAGGCATCATCGCCAAAACGCCGCTGATGTCTTTGTCGTTTACCATTCCCAAAACAATTCGTAGTGGGCGTGCCATCTGTTTTAATTGCTTCACCACATATTGAATGCCTGCAATATTGTGCCCTGTGTCACAAATGACGAGTGGGGCGCTTTGTAATTTTTGCCATCTGCCCATCAGGCCTGTTGTTTCACAAACTTGGGTAAACCCCTTCTTGACGGCTTCGTCTGGTATGGAAAATCCTGCTTCTTTCATGCGTCCGACTGCACATAAGATGGTATTGGTGTTTTTTGTTTGGCAAGCGCCAGAAAGCGCCCCAAGTATCTTACCATAATGTGCTGTTTCGTATAGGATGCCTCCTTGTTCTTGGAACTGAACGCTTTGTATCTCGTTGGATTCTTCTGCAAAATAAAGCGGCGCTTTAAGCGATTGGGCTTTGTTCTCAAAGACGGGGCGTGTGTCTGGAAGTGCTTCTCCCACCACGACAGGAACTCCTGACTTGATGATTCCAGCTTTTTCTGCTGCAATTTTCTCAAGCGAATCCCCTAAAAGTGCGACATGATCAAAACTGATGTTTGTGATGACGCATACTTGGGGGGTGATGATGTTGGTACAATCCAATCTTCCACCAAGACCTACCTCTACAACAGCCACGTCTATTTTCTGTTCTGCAAAGAAACAAAAGGCCATAGCTGTTGTGAGTTCAAAGAATGATGGATGCAGAGGCTCGAAGAAGGCACGATGGCTATCGACAAAGTCTACGACGAATTGTTCATCAATCATTTTTCCGTTAACCCTGATTCTTTCTCTGAAATCAACTAAATGTGGAGAGGTAAAAAGTCCAACCTTGTACCCTGCGGATTGAAGAATTGCTGCCAAAGTGTGTGAACAAGAGCCTTTTCCGTTGGTTCCTGCCACATGTATTGTTTTGAACTTAGTGTGGGGGTGCCCAAAATGTTTGTCAAGTTGCCAAGTGTTGTATAAGCCTTCTTTATATGCTCCACTCCCAATGTTCTGAAATAAGGGTGTCGCGTTAAACAAGTATTTTACTGTTTCGTCGTACGTCATATTGTTCTTTGTTGACATTTTGTAATATGCAAAGTTACATTTCTTTGTTGATTCAAGCAAATGAAAGTTGAGTATTTTAGGCGTGAGAATGGAAATGTTCGATGTATAAAAGAGGACTTTGTTCGAACTTTATTCAAAAAAGGCGCCTTTTTTGATAAATCGAAGAATATGGCATTAAAAAAGTAGAGCTTTTATGTTTATCTCCATAATAATGATTATATTTGTACAATTAAATATATAATGTGTGAAAACTATACAATTCATATCGCTTTCCATCTGTTTGCAGTGTTGCTCTATGCTCTTTACTGGGTGTGGAGGTGTCAGCGATTCTGACAGGCACGCTATAGATTCTCTAAACACTTTGGCAAGTCGGATGAAATATGTTTCTTTGGATTCCTCTTTGGAGTGTTCCGATGAAATATTGAACTCGTATCAGGAGTCTGACTATAGCGACGGGTTGTACGAAGCTATGCTGAACAAAGGTAGTGCTTATGGCTTGCAAATGAATTACGATTCTGCGCAGTATTACTATAAGAAAGTTTTAGAAGATACTGACAACGATTTGATTAAGAGCGTTGCCGATGTTGATATGATGTCTTTGTGCTTAATGACTTCTCAGAGCAAGGAGTTTTATGACTATCGTAGTGATGCGCATGAAAGATTCGCAAATGTGGAAGAAGAAATTGCCAATATGGATGACCATCAAAAAGCGATGTGGAATTCTGTTATAGGCAAATATCATTTTGTTTCGCTTAACTATTTCTTGAAGACGAGGCAAGGAGAGGGCATTCGGGAGGAATATGATTGGTTAGAAAAAAATAAAAAGCTTTTCGCGACTGATTCAACCTTGCTAGCCCAGTATCTATTCCTTAAATCCGTCCATGGACAATGGGGCGAAAACGAAAATAGAGATGCTGACGAACAATGGTATAATCAGATAGGTCTCATATCCTTATGCAAAATGAAAGGATATGTGTATTTCGAAATTTTGGCTGTAAATAATCTGGCAAAGAGTATTCTTTGGAATGGAGAATTGAAGCCTTCTCAGCGTGTTCTTGTTGAAGAGATATTTGGCTTTGAAAACGGAGCTGATCTAAGCCATGCTTTAGCAAATCACGGCTTGATATTAGCAAAGCAATATGGGAACGATTATCTGACTGGAATGATTTTGATAACTTTGTCAGACTATTACCTCAAACAAGGCGAGTACGAGGCAGCTTTGATGCAAACGGAAGAGGCATTGCAGCTAATCAATGCGCAGCATAAAAGGCAATATGGTGCATCTGAAGGATACGCTAATGATATTCTATATACGTATTCAGAGGCTGCTGACACCTTATCCACAGAATTAAAATGGATTGCAGACCCCAATGTTACAGCTGTTCCAGAATGGATGGCGCTTGTAAGGGAACAATTAAGCGTTGTCTATGGGGCAATGGGTATGAAAGAGCAATCGGATTACAATCACAATATTTATTTCGATATGCTTGACGCAACACGCCAAGACTTGCGTGTACAACAAGAAGAGGAGAATTTGCAAGAAGAGGAGCGTTGGCTTAATTTGCTTTTATATTTGTTCATCTTCTCTATTATAGTTTTAATTTGGATGTTTGTCTTCTTCAACAAGAAAAGCAAACGTGAATACAAAGCGAAGGTGGAGAAGCTTGGCGATGTCGTCAGCATCTGCAAAAAAATGCCAGCCGCTCTGATGGAAGACATAGAAGACGAGGACGATTTGGATAAAGCTTTGCACTCAATTGTTAATCAGGATATAGCTAAAGTGTTTCCTCAACTCAAAGATGTTGATTGGACAAAGGCTGAATATAAATCCGTAAAGGGATTGGATGGCGAGATGTTTCATGTGCTGCAAGTCTTTTACAAATGGGTAAGAGAAAAAGGATTCCAAATGATAGGTTTCATGACGAAGAAAGAACATCTCGAAGTCAAGACCTATGCTTCCCAAAAACGTCTTGAAGAAAACAAACGTGAATATTTGGAAAAACTCACGTCTCTCTCAATCATCAATGGCATGACTCCTTTCATGAATAGAGCGTTGCATGAAGTATATAAATTAAAAAACGTTTCAGAGTCAGAAACAACAGTACGTGAAAGGATTATTTATCTGAATGAACTGATTGACAAAATTAACGAGTACAATGATGTGCTTGGTCATTGGGTGAAAATTCGCCAGGGAATGCTTGCTTTGAACATTGAGCATTTTGCCTTGCAGCCACTCTTTGACACGTTGCAGCATGGCTCAAAAGCTTTTGTGGCAAAGGATATTGTATTGACAATTAAACCAACAGGTGGGATTGTGAGGGCAGATAGGGCTTTGACGCTTTTCATGATGAACACATTGCTTGACAATGCCCGTAAATACACCCCACAAGGTGGCTCTGTGACGCTGGAGGCAAATGATAATGATGGTTATGTTGAAATTTCTGTTGTTGATACAGGCTATGGAATGTCTGCTAAAGATGTGGAAACGCTCAACAATTCAAAAGTTTATGATTCCAGTCATATAGGCGAAGGAGAACAGCATGCTGAAGACATCAAAAGGAATAAGGGTCTTGGATTTGGGTTGATGAATTGCAAGGGCATCATTGAAAAATACAGAAAGACAGGCTCTGTTTTTTCTGTTTGCGAGTTTGGTGTAGAAAGCGAAGTGGGAAAAGGAAGCCGCGTGTATTTCAGACTTCCCAAAGGTCTTATGAAAAATATGTGTGCAATTCTGATGTTCACGTTAGGATTGCAAACCGTTTGGGCTTCTGATTATTTGAAACAAGCAGAGAATTATACAGATAGTGTGTTGGAGGCTAACATTGAAAGGCAATACAACAAAGCCATTTCTTTTGCCGATTCAGCCATCTACTGCTTCAACAGACATTATTTGTCGGGCCATGGAGATAATGAAAATCTCATGTCTCTGCAAGGGAATAGCATGGCAGAGCTTTCATGGATTCAGCATGGCTTTAACACCAACTATGAAGCCATTATTATGCTAAGAAATGAAGTGGCCATTGCTGCTCTGTCGCTGAATGAAAACAAACTCTATCATTATAATAATGAACTGTTCACTCAACTTTATACCTTAACCAGTACTGATCCGACTTTGGAAGAGTATTGCAATTCCATCAAATCGGCCAATCGAAACAAAAAGACGATTTTGATTCTTTTGGGAACATTGATCTGTTTTGCTGTTGTGTATTATTACTTCCTGCATTATCGCCATTATCAACTTTTTACATTTAATTTACGTCAATTCGTAAGGCTTAACAATAATATATTCACGTCATCAGAAGCGTCATTGATGGAGGATTTTTCCAAGAATCTATCAGACATCAAACAAGTTGACACTGTTGGTTTGATGGTTCCCTCAGATGGAGGTGCTAACTCGTTTCAGTTTAAATTTGCCGGCGATGACACAAAGCGAAACCTGTATGAAAGCCTGATGCTTTCCGCATACAAGCAGAATAGAGAATTCGGCAGTGATAAGGACCTTTTTCACGCCTATCCCCTTGCCATAGAAGGACGAGCAGATGTTTCGGTTGTTGGCGTTATGGGTGTTTGCTATAATGATGAAAGCATGACGGACGAAGAAAAGCTCATCGTGAATCTCGTGACGCAATTCATGAGCATCCATTCCTACTTCTCATACTATAAGGCTGCTGAGATGAATGAACTCATTGAACTCAAGGAGGATGAGCATGCTCGAATTGAAAATGAACAGCAAAAAGTGCATGTGAGAAATCAAATCATGGATAATTGCCTTTCTGCATTAAAGCATGAAACGATGTATTATCCAAATAGGATAAAGCAATTGGCCGATACTGCTACAGAATGTACAGACCCTGTTGCGCGCAAAGCGATGATTGACGACATTCACGAGTTGCTTTCTTATTATCTGGAAATTTTCACGTTGCTGAGCACATGCGCAAGCAAACAGGTTGAAAACGTATTGTTTAAACGTATCCCGATCTCAGTACAGCAGATTGCAGATATGGCTGTTCGTTCATTTAATAAACGAAAGAAAAAAACAGGTCTTACAGCAAGCATCACCACTTCGTCCGTTCCTTCCGTCAAGGTTTATGGCGATACCATTTTCCTTCAGTCACTTGTTGACAATATTATTTCGTTGTATTTTGAGCATAAATCCAACGGAGATTTACACCTCGATTTTGATTATTCAGACAAATTCATTAAATTTGCATTCACGGATACGGCTTACAGATACAATGAAGACTCTTTGTCTCAGTTGTTCTATGTCGACAATGTCAAATACGATAATGCAGAAGACACACTGGTAGGGATGCAATACTTGATTTGCAGGCAGATTATTAGAGAGCATGATGCTTATTCGCCACATCGAGGATGCCGAATCTATGTTGAAAATATTCGAGAAGGGGAAGGTTCTGCATTCGTTTTTACATTACCAATAGCTTATTAAAACAAATTAAAATAGCATGGAACCATTCAAAGTTATCATAGTTGAAGACGTTGCCTTAGAGATGAAAGGCACGAAAGAGATTTTCCGTTCAGACATTCCTGAAGCTGAAATTGTTGGCACAGCAATGAATGAAGGTGAGTTATGGAGACTTATGCGTGACAATCAGCCAGACATGGTGTTGCTTGACCTTGGTCTAGGAGGGTCGACGACTGTTGGCGTTGATGTGTGCAAGCAGTTACGCAGACGTTATCCTGATGTCCACGTTTTGATATTCACGGGAGAAATTCTGAATGAGAAATTATGGGTTGACGCATTAGATGCTGGTACAGATGGCATCATTTTGAAGAGTGGCGAATTGCTCACCAAAGGCGATGTTCAGAGTGTGCTGAATGGTAAGAGAATGGTGTTTAACCAACCCATTTTGGAGAAGATTCTCTTGAGATATCGAAAGTCTGTGCTCAACGAATCTCTGCGTCAAGAAGCTTTGCTCAATTATGACATCGACGAATATGATGAGCGTTTCCTCCGTCATCTGGCATTAGGTTATACAAAAGATATGATAGCAGGACTGCGTGGAATGCCGTTTGGCGTGAAGTCGTTGGAAAAGCGTCAGAATGATTTGGTCAAGCGCTTGTTTGGCGATGAGCACATGAGCGTAAATGCAACGCGTCTTGTAACAAAAGCCTTCGAGTTGCGCATACTTGACATAGATAATCTTGATGCAGACGAGAACTGAAAAAACAATAGTCAAGTCAAAGCCCAACCATCTTTTTCATGAAGCATAGCGAAATCATACAACGCATATTGCAGAATTATCTGTTTGGTATTGCCATAGCATTTGTGTTGTTGGCGATAGCATCTTGGTTGGCAAGCATCTATATAGACGGAATAGAAGGTCTTCTTACGCCCAAAGGGATGAGATGGATTTGTAGCAGTCTTGTTGCAAATTTTAGCACTGTTCCTTTAGCGCACCTTCTGCTTGGCTTCATGTCTATTAGCGTTCTTCGTGAATCAGGCCTCTTCAAGATTTTTCATGGGCATTTGTCATTAAAGCAAACAAGGGCATTGCAAATCACAAGCATTTCAGCAGCCATCATTCTTGTAGCGTTCTCCTTGCTTCTTTTCTTGCCCAACGCTTTGCTTCTTAGTGCCTTCGGTACGATTGCAGGCTCTTCTTTCACCAGAGGATTATATGGGATTGCCGCTTGCTTCGCCATCGCTATAGGAAATATTTATGGCTACACATCTGGTAAATTCATAGGGATGCAGGATTTCATCCGTGCTCACATAAGCATATTCCCCCATGTCGCAAGCTATTTTGTCATTCTTTTTTTGGCCAGCCAGTTTGTATGCGGCCTTGAGTTTACGGAAATTTTCTCTCTTTTCGACAGAGGCGGCACATGTCTTGCTGCCATTCGCTGCTTGCTCTATTACTCTCCTTTGGTTTTGTATGCCTTGCGTGCTGTTATCAGATAGAGAAACCATCTGTTTATTTCCTTCTTGCGGCAAATTCTTTACAAGCATTTTTTATTCCGCATTCCTCGCATAGCGGTCTTTGGCTTTTGCAGACGTATCTTCCATGAAGTATCAACCAATGGTGCGCTCGAGCGACCACGTGAGAGGGGAAGTACTTTATCAGTTCCTGTTCGACAGCATATGGTGTTGTGCTTTTGGGGGATACCAATCCGATGCGGTGGCTGACACGAAACACATGTGTGTCAACTGCCATTTTAGCTTGCTTGAATGCAACGCTTAGGATGACATTTGCGGTTTTTCTTCCTACACCAGGAAGGGCAACGAGGGCGTCGAAGTCACTAGGAACATTCCCTTCATGCTTTTCAACCAACTGCTTGGCCATCTGCACAAGATGTTCTGCTTTGTTGTTGGGATAGCTGACCGACTTGATGTATTGGTAGATGACATCTTTTGATGTGTTTGCCAATGTAGATGGTGTAGGAAAGGCTTCAAAAAGCGCTGGGGTGACAAGGTTGACCCTTTTGTCTGTGCATTGTGCTGACAGCATAACGGCACAGAGCAGTTCAAACGTGTTCCTGTAATTGAGCTCTGTTGCTGCTTCTGGCATCGATTGCTCAAAGTGGCTGATGATGAAAAGGTAGCGGTCTTTCTTGGTCATGTTGCATAAAACGGGATTTGTCTTTGGAAGAAGTGGAGTAGGGAAACGCTAATGGTTGCTTGTGGAATGAGCTTGTTTCCCACCTCGTCTTCTCCTTGCTTAGGAAACGGGATGAAAAAACAGACAACAATTGTCATCAAATGATGCACAACTGTTGTCTGCTATAGTCTAGTTGTATGAATCAATTATGCTTCAGCAACTGGTGTTGGCACGATAGATACCGTGCTGCGATTTTCGCGACCACGCTTGAAAACAACAATTCCATCGATGAGAGCGTAGAGCGTGTCATCCTTGCCAATGCCTACATTCTTGCCAGGATAGTGCTTTGTGCCACGCTGGCGTACGATGATATTGCCTGCTTTTACTTTCTCACCACCGAAGTGCTTCAAACCGAGTCTTTTTGAGTGTGACTCACGGCCGTTCTTAGAACTACCTACACCTTTTTTATGTGCCATGTTGGATAAACTTCTTAAAGATTAAAAAATGAAAAATAAAGTCTGTAAAGCTGCAATCATTATGCAACAACTGACTTTACAAGAACCTGAGTGAACTGCTCACGATGGCCTCTGAGCTTGCGATAGCCCTTGCGGCGACGCTTGTGGAATACGAGTACCTTGTCACCCTTGATGAGTGGAACAAGAACTTCGAGAACAACTTTTGCGCCTTCTACAGTTGGAGTACCAACCTTTACAACACCGTCGTTGTCAGCCAACAACACTTTCTCAATCTCAACAGTTGCACCAGTCTCCACATTCTGCATGTGATGAACGTAGAGTTTCTTGCCTTCCTCTACCTTGAACTGCTGACCCTGAATTTCTGCAATTACGTACATTTTGTTTTTAATTGTTTTAGGGTTGAATCGGCAGGCGAAGCACCTTGTGCGCTTGCTTTTCCGAGCCTTTCCGACATAAATCGGCTGCAAAGATACGGCTTTTTCGCAAATTGACCAAACTTTTTTGTTGTTTTTTCATGATTAAAGTTGGCACAGGTCTCTAAAGGCTATTCAATTATTGTACAAGAAAACTTCAATTTTACGTTTTTTACGAGAATAATCTTGTGGATTGTGTTTTTATTATGTATATTTGCAGTTGCTAACAAGATGGCTCGGATTTCGGTAGATGTTTGAGTGATGTATGTGAGCGCTACATTTTGGAAATGCGTCGCTGACGCTTTGTTTTTGGCAATTCGAAATTACCACAAAAGAATAATGGAGTCAAGAACATTGCAGAGGTTGGTGCTACGGGTCGGTATGTTCCGCCTCGTTAAGCGTGCTGGGGCTTCTTGGGCTTCACGCACGCTTTTACGGGTGTTTGCTATATACCAACGGCGTGGGTGTCACTCTGTCTCGTTTACTCCTATAGGCTGTGGTAGGCCTCGAATTGCAAACGAGCAGAAGGTAGGCACCCCGCTTTTTCTTTTGTGGTTAATGATTGGATAATCTTGCTATTAAAATATGTTCGATTTTGGGTGCTTTGCGGACAGGCTTATATAAAACTGCGGCTGTGAATTCTGTTGTAAAACTTTTTAAGAAAGTGGATTTGTTGAAAACTGTTTATTTCAATTTCCATTATTTCCCCTTTAAGGTGGCTGTACGCATGCCTTTTTTCATTTATAAGCGTTCGGAACTTTACCTGATGAAAGGAAAAATCATAATTGATGCTCCTGTTAAAACGGGAATGGTAAAATTGGGTCCACATGGACTGGGTACTCAGGATTTATTATATTCCAGAACAATGTGGCAGGTTGCAGGAACGCTGGTAGTCAAAGGAAAGACGAATATTGGACGAGGTTGCAAAATAAGTGTGGGAAAAGAGGCTGTATTGACTTTGGGAAAAGATTTTCAGATAACAGGTAATTCCGAGATAATATGCCAAAAAGAAATTACCTTTGGCAATGATTGTTTGTTGTCATGGGATATTCTCATGATGGATACTGACTTCCATCAGATTGTTAATGAGGGTGGAGAAATTATTAATGCTCCCATGCCAATCAGTATTGGAAACCATGTGTGGATTGGCTGTCGTAATACGATACTAAAAGGGGTAACAATCGCTGATAATAATGTGGTTTCTGCAAATTCTACAGTAACACGTAGTATTGATGAGTCCAATTGTGTTATCGGTGGACATGGGAAAACAGTAGGTGTTATCAAGCGAGGGGTTGGATGGCGTCATTAGTTTTTTGTCAGATATAGCTGGTAAGTTCTCCTTTTCCGATACTTTTTAATGTTCTTGTGGTGGTGATATGCTTTTTCTTGTTCCCGTTACAAAATCAATGGTTCTTTTTGAATCTGCAACATGCAACAGTCATTTGGGGCGATAAATGTCTTGAAGGTGAAGATGTAGGGTGTTTTTCTACTATCTGTTTTGTTGTTAACGGAAATAACCGTAATTTTGTATTGAATCGGTTGATTCTATGTGCATGATTGGAGAGTTTGACGGGGGCTTGTATCCCCCTCCTAAAGAGCCGTTTTTAATCTCGCTCCATCTGTACTACCATCTATCTGATTTCCCCTGATTAGTTGCAGAAACAACACGTTTTTTATGAAAAAGCTGAGTAGAAACGCTATCATTGGATATCCTGCGGGTATCATTTCGGGCATCGCCTACGGGCTTAACCCTTTGTTTGCAAAGCCATTGATGAGCAATGGGGCTGCTGTGGAGTCTATCCTCTTCTTTCGCTACTTGTTTGCGGTGGTCATGCTGGGCGCTTTCCTGTGGATCAGCAGCAGGAGCTTCAAGGTCTCTGTCAAGCAGGCGGCTGTGCTGATTGTGCTAGGACTCCTCTATGCTGCCAGCAGCCTGTGCCTCTTCGAAGCGTATAACTACATCGCTTCGGGGCTGGCTACCACGCTTGTGTTCCTTTCGCCTGTGCTCGTGGCTATCATCATGGCGTGTCTGGGCGTTGTGCCCTCATGGTCTGTGTGGCTTGCCATTGTTGCTACGTTTGGAGGTGTGTTCATCATGGCGCAGGGCAGCGGAAACGAAGTGATAGACCCCTTGGGTGTGGTCTTGTCGCTAGGTTCGGCGCTTGCGTATGCGCTCTTTGTCGTGGTCATCAACCGCAGCAAGGTGATTGCGGGCATCTCTCACACGCTGCTCACTTTCTATGCGCTGGCGGTCGGCATGCTTGTGTTCATGGGAAAGTTGCTCCTTTCTGATGCTCCTGTCACGGCTGGCATTGACAGTGGTTCTGCATGGCTGTGCATTGTCGGGCATGCGCTGCTGCCCACCATTGTCTCTATTGCCACCCTTGCCGTTGCCACGCGTAACATCGGTGCCACCAAGGCTACTGTGCTGGGCGTGTTTGAACCAATAGCGGCCATACTTGTAGGCACCATCGTGTTTGACGAGCCGCTCACGATGAGTATCGTGGCTGGCATCGGCATATCTGTCGTGGCTGTCACCGTGATGATTGCGCTGACGAAGCGGTAGCGCGTTTCTGTCTGAATTTGAATAAATGTATAACGGTTGAAATCTGAAAGTAATGATGAAAGAGAACGAGTTAATTTCCTGCGAGAATTCTGTTGAGAAGCAGGCTGAAGGACAGGGAAGCTTTTTGCTGGAGCGTTTTCTCAAGGCTCAGCGATGGATGTATGCACAAGCCTTGGAGGAGTTGAAAGGCGGTCAAAAGGTGTCTCACTGGATATGGTACATCTTTCCGCAGCTGAAGGGGCTGGGAGCAAGCCCCAATTCTCGGTATTATGGAGTTGAGGGGAAGGAGGAGGCCCGGGCGTATCTGTATCACCCTGTTCTGGGCGAGAGATTGCGAGAGGTTACTTCTGTGTTGTTGAGCTTGGAGGGGAAGGATGTTCGGGATATCTTCGGTGATTTGGATGCAATGAAAGTCCGTTCCTGCATGACGCTCTTCAACGAAGTGGCGGAGGATGACTTGTTCCAACAGGTTCTTGACCGCTGTTATGATGGGAGTGCTGACATGTATACGTTGGAACTCTTGAAAAGAATGTGATTTCTCAGAATGAGCGCATGGGTGGGTAGGGCGTTTCTGCCAGCTAGAAGGCGATGTGCTGGTGGTGGGAAAGAAAAAGGTGCTCTTTTTCTTGTTCTCTTTTCTTGTTTTTTGTACCTTTGCCGTTCACAAATCAATATACGAGTGTAGAAATATGCAACCGTTAGCTGAGAGATTGCGTCCACAGACGCTGGACGACTACATAGGGCAGAAGCACCTTGTGGGTGAGGGGGCTGTGATTCGCCGCATGATTGAGCAGAAGCGCATCTCCTCGTTCATCCTGTGGGGACCGCCTGGAGTGGGGAAGACCACGCTGGCGAATATCATAGCCAAGACGCTGGATGTGCCGTTCTTCACGCTGAGCGCCGTCACTTCGGGCGTGAAGGATGTGCGTGAGGTGATTGAGAAGGCGAAAGCCAGCAGCTTCTTCGGCCATGTGAGAGGGGGCGTGTCGCCCATTCTTTTCATAGATGAAATACACCGCTTCTCGAAGTCGCAGCAGGACAGCCTTCTCGGAGCTGTGGAGCAGGGGACGGTGACGCTGATTGGTGCCACGACGGAGAACCCTTCGTTTGAAGTTATCCGCCCGCTCTTGAGCCGATGCCAGGTGTATGTGCTGAAGAGCCTGGAGGTGGAGGATTTGCAGGGCTTGCTTGAGCATGCGCTGAAGACGGATGTGTTTCTGAAGGAGAAGGAAATTGATGTGCAGGAGACGGCTGCCATGATGCGATACAGCGGTGGAGACGCACGCAAGTTCTTGAATATTCTTGAACTTGTAACGGAAACATCTTCAGTCATCAATGATGATGTGGTTACAGAAACGCTTCAGCAGAATCCGTTGGCGTATGACAAGGACGGAGAGATGCACTACGACCTCATATCTGCATTCATCAAGAGCATTCGAGGCAGTGACCCTGATGCCGCTATTTACTATCTGGCGCGAATGATTGAAGGAGGGGAAGATCCTATCTTTATCGCACGTCGTCTGGTCATCTCTGCCAGTGAGGATGTGGGGCTGGCTAACCCCAATGCTTTGCTGCTTGCCAATGCTGCTTTCGACACGGTGTCGAAGATTGGCATGCCCGAGGGGCGCATACCGCTTGCCGAGGCGACTGTCTATCTGGCAACCTCGCCCAAGAGCAATTCTGCTTATGAGGCAATCAATGCAGCGTTGGAGTATGTGAGAGAAACAGGCAACTTGCCTGTGCCGCTTCATTTACGCAACGCTCCGACAAAACTGATGTCGCAGCTTGGCTATGGCAAGGATTACAAATATGCTCATGCTTACAAGGGGCATTTCGTGGAGCAGCAGTTCCTGCCTGACGATGCCCAAGAGGAACGATTCTGGGTGCCGCAGGAGAATGCTTCGGAAGGTAAACTGCAAGAGCGCATGAAGCAGTTGTGGGGAGAGCGATTTACGAAGAACGATTAGCATTAAATAGCTGCCAAGGAACTTTTAAGTCATAAAAAAGGTGCTTTTCACTCTTTTTATGACTTATTTTTGTTTTTTCTTTTGCAGTTTTGATAAAAATGCCATACCTTTACCGATGCAAATAGTTTTTTAGATAAAACTTGCCTGATTAACTAACTTTACTGATTATACAGAGACCTTTGCGATAGGAGAACGAAAGCCCTGTTGCGAGTGTCGTGTTTTTGTATGGAATCATCATTATCAATAAAGTAATAACAATCATGCGAACTACCAAATTAACATCATCGCGCATTGTGCGCACGGGTGCGACGTTTGCGCTTGCCTTAGGTCTGTGTGGCATGAAGGCTAACGCGCAGCTGTCATCAAATCCCGACAAGTTTCTGGGAAACATCACGACCAGCTACAATGTGGACTACGGAAATGAGAAGTTCTACACGCTGTGGAATCAGATTACTCCGGAGAATGAGTCGAAGTGGTCTTCTATAGAGGGCAATAATGACGGCTGGAACTGGGGTGGATGTGACAATGCTTATAACTATGCCAAGAAACACAATTTTCCTTTCAAGTTCCACTGCCTTATCTGGGGTGCGCAGTATCCTGGATGGCTTGATAAGCTTTCTACTGAAAAGCAGTATGAGGAAATTGTTGAATGGATGGATGCAGTCAAGAGAAAATATCCAGACCTGCCAATGATAGACGTGGTGAACGAGGCTGTGCCCGGACATCAGCCAGCTCCCTACAAGGCTGCTTTGGGAGGTGACGGAAAAACGGGGTACGACTGGATTATCAAGGCGTTTGAGATGGCGCATGAACGATGGCCGGATGCTATCTTGATTTATAATGACTATAACACATTCCAGTGGCAGCGCCAGCAGTTTATCGACCTCGTGAGGACGCTGCGTGATGCAGGGGCGCCAATTGATGCTTATGGCTGCCAGTCGCACGACTTGACGGACATGAACTTCAGCAATTTCAAGTCTGCCATGACTGAAATTCAGAATGCTCTGAAGATGCCGATGTACAGCACAGAGTACGACATCGGTACATCAGACGATGCTCTGCAGTTGCAGCGCTACAAAGAGCAGATTCCATACATGTGGGAAGCTGACTACTGCGCTGGTATCACGCTGTGGGGATATATCTATGGCCGCACATGGACAACAGATGGCAACTCGGGCATCATCAAGGATGGCAAGGACAGACCTGCTATGACGTGGTTGCGCGAATACATGAAGACGGATGCGGCAAAGAATGCCAAGAGCCCATTCCCTGGTATGGTGAAAGAGGCGTCTGTGTATGTGAAGCCGCAAGCGTTGAGCGTGACAAAGGATGAGCCTGTGGAAATCACTGTTCGTGCAAGGCTCAAGACAAAGACTATTGAGAAGGTGGAACTCTATGTGAAGAACAAGCTCCACTGCACCATGACAGAGGCGCCGTACACGACAACCTACACGCCTGCGGCTTTAGGTAAGTATGACCTCAAGGCGGTTGTCACTGCAACGGATGGAACAACATACGAAAGGCTTTCTGCGTTTACTGCGTACAACCCACGCGCTGTGTTTAAGGACGGTACAACGCTGCCTGGTACTCTGCAGGCAGAGAACTTCGACTCTGGAGCGGATGGCATCTCTTACCACGACAGTGACACGCGCAATGAGGGCGGAACATCTTATCGCACAAATGGAGGAGGTGTTGACATCGTTACAGGAAATGGCGGATATGCTATCGGATATACTGCAACAGGCGAATGGCTCGAATACACGGTGAACGTGGAGGAGGCTGGAATCTATTCATTCGATGCTTCGGTTTCTTCTGGCGCAACAAGTTCTTCTTTCAGCCTCTCGCTGAGCACAGACGAAGGACTCACTCCGCTTACTGATGTGATGCCTGTGCCATGCGTGCAATCAAACAACTGGGATAATTACAGGGCTGTGCATGGAAGGCTGCAGGTGCCACTGGAGGCAGGAAAACAAATCATTCGCCTCAACATCACAGGCGGCAACTGCAACATCGACAAGATTGTATTTAAGAAAGTAGAGGTGGACAATGGCATCAAGGTCACACTGAAGGCTGACCCTGCACCAGCAACAATCAATACCAGCACTACACTGAAGGCAACAGTGACATCCACAAGCGGAGCCGCTATCAAAAACGTGAAGTTCTACGTCGAGAATGTGTTGGTGAAGACTGTTTCTGCCGAACCTTTCGAGGCAACATACAGGCCGACAGCTATAGGTACTTGCAACGTGACAGCCGTAGCTACAGATGCTGACGGAAAGCAGTCAAAGATTGCTACCTACGCGCTGAAGGTGAATAACAAGCGTGTGGCATACAAGGGAATCGTTGATGTGCCAGGAATCGTACAGGCAGAAAACTTCGACAAGGGTGGCGTTGACTTCACATTCCATGATGCTGACGATGAGGATCAGGGCGAAACCAAGTACCGCACAGATAATGGAGGCGTTGACATCGTTACAGGAAACGGTGGGTATGCGTTAGGTTATACCGCTGTCAACGACTGGACGGAATACAGCATCAATGTGACTGAGCCAGGCAGATATACTTGTACGGCAACCGTCTCATCAGGAACTACAGGCTCGTCATTCAGCATTGGACTTGTTCAGGACGGAAAGGTTACCACTTTGGGCAGAATCTCGGTTCCTCAGACAGGCAACAACAGCTGGGACACTTATAAGGCGGTGAAATGCACCTTCAGCAAAATGCTGGAAGCTGGTGAACACGTCATTCGTCTGGCCATTACTGGGGCAAACTGCAACATCGACAAACTGGAGTTCAAGTGCATCTTGAGCACAGATATTGACGAAGTGGAAGCAGCGCAGCCTAATGATGGAGTCCTCTATAACTTGGCTGGTCAGAAGGTTGACGCCAACTACAAGGGCGTTGTCATCAAGAATGGCAAGAAGTTCCTCAACAGATGAGATTGACGGATAAATGAATTGGTGCAACTCCCCGTGGCAAACGCTATGGGGAGTTGTTTTTTGTAGGCTTTGTGATGATGAAACCCAAAGGATGGATTGGGTGGATTGTATAGCGTACCCCTCGGGTCCACCATGCCGTACCCCTCGGGGCCGATGTGGTGGACCCGAGGGGTACGCTTGATAGGCGTTAAGAAAAAGTGGTTCATTTGGGAACTTTCTTTTGATGCGCAGGTGGCATTTGTCATTCGTGTGGATGTTTTTGTCCTTGAGGTTCATGTAAAGAGGGCAAAACGGAGGTTGGGCGGAAGAAATTGTGAGAAAACCTATTGGTTCAGCAAAAAAAATCGTACCTTTGCAGCGTTTTTCGCGCGTATGCGTGCAAGTGCGTATGCGTGGCGTTCGGAAATTTAAGATAATTACTAAAAAATCAAGATATGAACATTTCGTACAAATGGTTGAAGGAATATGTTGACTTCGACATGCCGGCCGAGGAAGTGGGCAAAGCGCTCACGAGCATGGGCCTTGAGGTCGAGGCTGTAGAAGAGGTGCAGAGCATCAAGGGAGGTCTGCAAGGACTTGTTGTGGGTCAGGTGTTGACCTGCGAACCTCATCCGGATAGTGACCACATGCATGTGACTACTGTTGACGAGGGCAACGGCTTGGTGCAGCAGATTGTTTGTGGCGCGCCCAATGTAGCTGCTGGCCAGAAGGTGATTGTGGCTCAGCTGGGTTGCAAGCTCTATGACGGCGACAAGGAGTTTGTCATCAAGAAGAGCAAGCTGCGTGGCGTGGAGTCGAACGGCATGATTTGCGCAGAGGATGAAATCGGTGTGGGCAATAGCCATGATGGCATCATCGTGTTGCCAGAAGATGCTGTGGTGGGTACTCCTGCTGCAGAGTATTATGGTTTGGAAAGCGACTATGTGATTGAGGTGGACATTACGCCTAACCATTCGGATGCTTGTTCACATTGGGGCGTAGCGCGTGACTTCTATGCTTACTTGAAGCAGAATGGCTTTAAGACAGAACTTCATCGTCCTTCTGTTGATGACTTCAAGGTGCAGTCAAACGACCTGAAGATTGATGTGGTGGTGGAAGCAGAGGAGGCTTGTCCTCGCTACTGTGCTGTGACGGTGAAGAACTGTGAGGTGAAGGAAAGTCCGAAGTGGCTGAAAGATAGGTTGACAACGATTGGGCAGCGTCCAATCAACAATATAGTTGACATCACGAACTACATCATGATGGCATACGGACAGCCGCTGCATTGCTTTGATGCAGACATGGTGAAGGGAGAGAAGGTGGTTGTGAAGACGATGCCTGAAGGTACTCCTTTTGTAACTTTGGATGGCGAGGAGCATAAGTTGAGCGACCGTGACTTGGCTATCTGCAATGCAGAAGAGCCTATGTGCATTGCCGGCGTGTTTGGCGGAAAGGGCAGTGGTACTTATGAAACCACGAAGAATGTGCTGTTTGAGAGCGCTTACTTCAATCCGACTTGGATTCGCAAGAGTGCACGTCGTCATGGTTTGCAGACAGATGCCAGCTTCCGTTTCGAACGCGGCATTGACCCTGCCGGACAGATTTATGCGCTGAAGCGTGCTGCTATGCTTGCTCAAGAGTTGGCTGGCGGAGAAATAAGCATGGAGATTGTTGATGTGAAGAGCGACTCGCTGCCACAGGATGCAATCATTGACGTGGAGTACAAGTATGTGTCTGACCTCATTGGCAAGGAGTTGCCTGTGGAGACTCAGCAGAGCATCTTGACAAGCCTTGGCTTTGAGATTCTGTCAAGCGACAGTGAGCAGATGCAGGTGAAGGCTCCAGCTTTCCGTGTGGATGTGAAGAAGCCGTGTGATGTTGTGGAAGAGATTCTGCGTATTTATGGATATAACAATATTGAGATACCTTTACAGGTGCGTTCTTCGCTGACGACGAAGGGTGACCTTGACAAGAGCAATAAGTTGCAGAATCTGATAGCAGAACAGCTTGTTGGATGTGGATTCAATGAGATTCTGAACAATTCGCTGACCAAAGTTGCTTATTATGAATCAGGTCAGCAGTCTTATCCTATAGCGAACTGCGTGAAGCTGATGAACCCGCTGAGCCAGGATTTGGCTGTGCTGCGCCAGACGCTGCTCTTTGGTGGTTTGGAGTGCATCAGCCGCAACAGCAATCGTCGCATGCCTGACTTGAAGTTCTTTGAATATGGCAACTGCTACCGATTTGATGCAGAGAAGAATCAGGAGAAAGTGGACGAGAATGGCGAAGTGCTGAAGGCAAGTGCGGAGTCTTCAAAGAAAATTCTTGCGGCATATAGCGAGGACTATCATCTAGGGCTTTGGCAGACAGGCAAGCGTGTGAACGGCAACTGGGCGCATGCTGACGAGGAAAGCACTGTGTATGAGATGAAGGCGTATGTTCTGAACATCCTGAAACGTCTGGGCGTTCCTTTTGGCGCATTGGTATTTGGAGTGGAAAAGAACGATGTGTTCTCGCTCGCAACTACCATCACTCAGCGAGGTGGCAAGAAGATTGCCGAGTTTGGCATTGTGACGAAGAAGGTGGCAAAGATGTTTGACATTGAGGCACCTGTCTTCTACGCAGATATTAACTGGACAAACTTGATGAAGCTTGTGAAGAAAGTGACGGTTTCATACTATGAATTGTCAAAGTTCCCAGCCGTAAGCCGCGACTTGGCGCTGCTTGTTGACGAGGGTGTCGAGTTCGTTCAGATAGAGGCTGCGGCATATCAGGCTGAGAAGAAACTGCTGAAGGAAGTGAAGCTCTTTGACGTATATGAGGGCAAGAACCTGGAGGCAGGAAAGAAGTCTTATGCTGTGAACTTCACGCTGCAGAGCGAGGAGAAAACGCTGAACGACAAGGCAATCGAGGCTATCATGAACAAGATTGAGCAGAACATCTGCAAGAGCACCGGGGCAACCGTGAGAGGAAAGTAAATCATGACGAAATACCAGATATACCAGTATCTGTACTACACGCTGATTGTGCTATGGATTGTGCAGATTGTTGTGGGAGGCTTTAATGAGTATCTCATTATTCCTACTTTCTGTCTGGTTCTCTGCTATTATCTGATGAAAAAGAATAAAAAATAATCATTAATAAATACAAGAATTATTATGGGACGCGCATTTGAATTCCGTAAAGCAAGAAAAATGAAGAGATGGGGTAATATGGCAAAGACTTTCACACGTCTTGGCAAGCAGATTGCTATTGCTGTGGCTGAAGGCGGACCAGACCCCGATAACAACGCACACCTCCGTGCTGTCATTGCGACTTGTCGCCATGAGAACATGCCGAAGGACAATATTGACCGCGCTATCAAGAATGCGATAGGTAAAGATAAGTCTGCATGGAAGAGTGTGACTTACGAAGGATATGGCCCTCATGGCATTGCTGTGTTTGTTGACACACTGACAGACAACACGACACGTACTGTTGCAGACGTGCGTTCTGTCTTCAATAAGTTCAATGGCAACATGGGAACAACTGGCTCTCTTTCTTTCTTGTTTGACCACTACAGCCAATTCACTTTCAAGAAGAAGGAAGGGCTTGATATGGATGAATTCATCCTTGAAGCAATAGAATTTGGCGTGAATGACGAGTATGACGAGGAGTATGACGAGGAGAAAGATGAAACCACTATAACCGTCTATGGCGACCCTAAGTCATTCTCTCAGATTCAGAAGTTCCTTGAGGAGAATGGTTTTGAGATTACAGGCGCAGAGTTCACTTATGTGCCAAACGATCTGAAAGAGGTGACTGACGAGCAGCGTGAGACGATTGACAAGATGGTGGAACGTCTTGAAGAGTTTGACGACGTGCAGAATGTTTATACAAATATGAAATAACCGTACATGAAAACGGTTTATGAAACTTCGGGCACATGCTCAAGAGCTATCATGCTGGATGTTGATGATGCTGCTGGCATCATCAACAATATCCAGTTTGTTGGTGGCTGCATGGGAAATACTTGTGGCATTGCCCAGCTGGTGCGTGGCATGAAGGCTGAAGATGTAATTGCAAGGCTTGAAGGAATTCGTTGCGGGAGCAAGCCAACAAGTTGTCCTGACCAACTGGCTGTTGCTCTAAAGCAAGTGTTTCAGAGATGAATGACTTTTCCCCAGAAGGTTTTTACTCTTATATTATATAAATGTACACGCGCGAGTTGAAATCCCGTATCTGCATCTTGCTGTTTTTGTCTTCGCTTTTGTTTTTTTCTTGTCAAGAAAGAATAGAAGAGCGTTTTAAACGCGAAGCAAGAGAATATACTGAAAGAAACTGCCCGTCTAGCATGGGAGATGGTATAACTGTGCTCGACAGCATGGTGTTTGTTGATAACGAAGAAACAGGTGTGTGGGGCATTTACTATACTGTTTTTTTAGACGATGCACAAAAACAAGAATTGAAACAGAAGAAAGACGAGCTTGTAGCTTTGAATCTAAAGTTTGTAAAGAATTCTCCCATATTTATCAGGCAGAAAGAAGCGGGGGTGAATTTCGTTTTTGTGTATAACGATGCTGTTACAAAGAAAAAGATAATGGAGTGCAAATATACAGAGAAGGATTACAAATAGTGTAGTCCTTCTCTGTTCTGTCTGAAACTTTTGGGTAGAGATTCTGTAAAACATTGTTGGCATAAGTGGAGTGTGTGCGCACACAAATAAAGCTTTTGTTAGGGCGAAAAACGAGGTAATTCGCTATGTTTTAGTGATTTTGGCCTTTTTTTTTCGTAAAAGTTTTGTTGTTTTGCTAAAACGTTGTAACTTTGCACAGGATTTGGAAATCATAATTATAAATCCATTTAGATTTTAATAAATAGTTTTACTAATTTAAGGTATTAAAGATTATGTTACAGGAAAAAGCAGGAAACATCGCAGGTCTTATTTGGAATGCTCTTTCAGCATCAGAGACAGCTCTTACATTCAAGCAGATTAAGAAAGCTACAAAACTTGCTGAGAAGGATTTCAACCTTGGTCTTGGTTGGTTGCTTCGCGAAGACAAGATTTCAGCAGTTGAGACTGGTGATGAGAAAGATCCTTATGCTTATTCTCTTAAGTAATTAGATTAGCAAAGAAATAAATGCGCAGTTCGTTAGGGCTGCGCATTTTTTTGTCTATATGATGTTAGGAGAGGATTTTCATTCCCCTCAGTTTATCAGCATTCCCTCCTGTTTTACAATAGGTAAGCATGAGGCGCTTATATGGAATGTGGAAAAAAACGTTATTCCTTTTGCGGTATCCCCAATTTTAGTTAACTTTGTACCCTAATTTTGAAGATACGTATATACGAGATTACGAGATGAAGAATATAAGAAACTTTTGTATCATTGCACATATTGACCACGGAAAATCAACGCTGGCAGATCGACTGTTGGAGAGGACTAACACAATCAAGATAACCCAAGGACAGATGCTCGACAATATGGATCTGGAGCAGGAGAGGGGCATTACCATTAAAAGTCATGCTATCCAGATGGAGCATCGTTATAATGGTAGTAAGGAAGAGTTTAAGGGGCAGAATTTTGTTTTGAATTTGATTGATACTCCAGGGCATGTAGACTTCTCGTATGAGGTGAGCCGTTCCATTGCAGCGTGTGAAGGTGCTTTGCTTGTTGTTGACGCAACTCAAGGAGTGCAGGCGCAGACCATCTCGAATCTATACATGGCAATTGATAACGATTTGGAGATAATCCCTGTCATCAATAAAATAGATATGCCTAGTGCCATGCCCGAGGAGGTTGCAGATGAGATTATAGACTTGATTGGATGTGACCTTGAAGATATTATTTATGCGAGTGGAAAAACAGGAGAAGGTGTGGATGACATATTGAATGCTGTGGTGGAGAGAGTGCCTCATCCTGTTGGAGATGAAGAGGCTCCCCTTCAAGCGCTTATCTTTGATTCCGTTTTCAATTCATATAGGGGTGTTATTGCTTACTTCAAGATTGTTAATGGGGTAATGAAGCCTGGTGGAAAGGTTCGGTTCATCAATACGAAAAAAGAATATCTTGCGGAAGAAATTGGAACGCTGAAGATGAATATGGTGCCCAAGAAGGAATTGAGAACGGGAGATGTGGGGTACATTGTTACAGGTATTAAAAATGCGACAGAAGTAAAAGTGGGTGATACCATCACTTCTTTGGCTAATCCTTCTGAAGAAGCCATCCAAGGATTCCAAGAGGTGAAGCCAATGGTGTTTGCAGGTATTTACCCAATAGAGACGGAAGACTATGAGAACTTGCGTGCATCGCTGGAAAAATTGCAACTTAATGATGCATCACTCACTTTCATGCACGAAAGTTCGGCAGCTTTGGGCTTCGGTTTTAGATGTGGCTTCCTTGGGCTGCTCCATATGGAAATAGTTCAAGAACGTCTTGATCGTGAGTTTGATATGGATGTCATCACGACGGTTCCCAATGTTAGCTACATGATATATGATAAGCATGGAGAAGTTCAAGAAGTGCATAATCCAAGTGGAATGCCCGATCCCACGTTGATAGATCATGTTGAGGAACCCTATATTCGTGCAACAGTCATAACGACGGCAAATTATATAGGTCCAATCATGACGCTCTGTCTGAGTAAGCGCGCAGAACTCGTGAAGCAGGACTTCATCGCTGGGAATAGAGTGGAAATAGAATTCCTCATGCCGCTGGGTGAAATAGTGATAGACTTTTATGATAAACTCAAGAGCGTTAGCCGAGGCTATGCTTCCTTTGATTATCATCCGGCTGGATTTCGTGAGAGCAAGCTCGTAAAGTTGGACATCCTTCTCAACGGTGAGTCGGTTGATGCCCTTTCTACTCTGACTCATGTTGATAATGCTGTCACCTTAGGAAGGCGCATGTGTGAAAGACTGAAGGATTTGTTGCCTCGTCAGCAGTTTGACATTGCAATCCAGGCTGCTATTGGAGGAAAAATCGTAGCGAGAGAGACTGTAAAGCAGGTGCGTAAAGATGTGCTTGCAAAATGTTATGGTGGTGACGTTTCACGTAAGAGGAAACTGCTGGAAAAACAGAAGAGGGGAAAGAAGCGCATGAAGCAGATCGGTAATGTAAGTGTTCCTCAGAAAGCCTTCCTTGCTGTACTGAAGCTTGATGATAATTGATGTTATAACGATAAAAGCTTAATCTAATGCTAATGAAAAATTTACTAACTCTTGCTGTGTTCATGTTTGGTTTTATAGGCATGAACGCAGAACCCGTTGATTTTGAAAAGGCAAAATCAATAGCTGCATCCATGATGAGTAAAGATGTGGAACCGGTGCTGGTAAATAAAGCAGTTCGCAATGCTGCGAAAGCCCGGAATTTGAGTCGGAAAGTCCAGGAAACCTCACCTTATTATATCTTTTCGCGTGGTGAGGGGCAAGGCTTTGTGATTGTCAGTGGAGACGATTGCCTTCCTGAAGTGTTGGGGTATACAGAACAAGGAGATTATGATGAAGCTGCCTTGCCGCCACATTTCTTCTCATGGTTGAATTATTACAAAGCAGCTGTTGAGGATGCCCAAGAGGCAGGGAAAAATGTGAGTAGAAAAGCATCTGCCAGAAAGGGTATGGTTCGTCGCAGCAAGGACTGGAAGAATATTCCCGCTTTGCTAACTACGCATTGGCATCAGACTTCACCTTACAATGACCGGTGTCCTTATATCCCTGGCAAAAACAGCCGGGCTGTAACGGGTTGTACGGCGACTGCTGCTGCACAGGTTATTTATTACTATCGAAAAGACAATCCTTCTGTTTTTCTTGCAAATACGCCTACTTATGATGCTGATGAATGGCACAGAATACCAGTGAAGGACCAAATCAAGAAGGGCACTCCTATCAAATGGGATTTGATGCTTGATAGCTATAATGGTACAGAACCGCAGGAGTTCAAGCAGGCGGTGGCCGATCTTTGTTTTGCTGTAGGAGCCATGGATAAAATGGATTATGGTGAATCGTCTGCGGCTCAGATAACCGATTTGGTCAATCCTCTAAAGACGTATTTCAATCTGCTGAGTGAAAGTCTTTATAAGAGTGATGGAAGTCACAGCTGGATTGCGCTTGAAGAATGGGAGGAAATGATTTATAATGACTTGGCTGAAGGACACCCTATCGTCTATACAGGTTATCATGCAGATCAAGGTGGACATGCGGTGGTGCTTGATGGATATCAGGCAAGTACAGGGCTTTTCCACTTTAACTTTGGGTGGGGAGGTCAAGGTGACGGATGGTATACGGTTGATGATGAGACTGGCATGAACCATTTTAACATGTGGCAAGGCATGACCTACAAGATACGTCCTCAACGGCAGAATGTGAAAGCGGACATAGAAGTTATAGGCGATGCTTATGAAAACGCAACAAACATGGTGCAGGTGAAAGTGAAGAATAATTCGTCTTTAAATCTCAAAGGCGTATACCTTTTTGCTTCCACATCAACAAGCAAACCCTCCAAATTGTCCAATGCGAAATCGTCGGATGAAGCGTTTGAAGTTGAGTCGGGAGATGAGGCGGAATTGCAGTTGACGTTTAAGCCGACAAGCACTAGAACGTGGTATTTGACTGTCACGGATAAAAAATTGAATGTTTTAGGCACGACAGAGGTTACTCCTAAAGAGTCTGTTGTAGATATTCTTCTGCAAGATTTGGCTGTAGCAGGAAGTACTGCTACAGAGAACTTTGAAAATGAGAGTTACCAGATAGTTTATAATACTAAATCAAAAGTCTATGCGAATCTTTTGAACAACTCTTCTGTTGGCTATGAAGAAACGCTTCGCATGATGTTCTATGTCTATGATGAAGCTACTGAAGAATGGAACGAAGTCGGTTATAAGACTGGTAAACTTGCTGTTAATGGACATGAGACAGGAATGGTTACTTTCAATATAATAGGAACTTCCAGTTGTCCGTTTGAAACAGGTAAGTACTATTATGGGAAGTTGGTCAATCCTATTCCCAATTCGGATGATGTCATCAAGATAGAGAAGGTTGATTCGATTGTTCGTTTTGTGTTGAAAGATTGCGATATGGAAGTGCTTGGTTTTGATGATAACTGCTTGGCATTAAAAGGGCATTTTGATGTAACAGCTTTCAATAGCACTTCTTTTGCTGAAAAGAACATTTATAAGTCTGTAACCTCATTCGATTTAACCCAATGTGTAGATATCGAGAAGGTTGAACAAGAAGTGAATCCGAATGCCCTTATCTATGTGGCAGACAATAGTTTGGCTTCGGGCTCTAATGTCATTCGTGCAGGTAAATGTTCACAGTTGAAGCTCGTGCCAGGATATGCTTTCCAGCCACGTGCTGAATTCGTTGCAGAGAAAGCTGAATTGCTCGTTGGTGAGGAAGTTGCGAAATGGTATCTTTTGACATCTCCATTTGATGCTGTTGTTCCTGATGGCATTATTGCCCGTGAAATTATGTCGCATACAAGCAGCGGTATTTCTAACCAAACTCGCGATGTGAAGATGCTGGAGGCTGGCAAAACCTATTTGGTCATGTCTTCATCTTTGGACAATCTCATTCTCAGGGGAGAGAATGTCAAGGTTCTTGCTGCCCCTCTTAAGAATACTGATGAGGCTGTGGTCGGAACTTATACAAATACGGTTGCTGTGGAGGGAGCGCTTTTGTTGAATGATGATGAGTCGCAGTATTTTGTGCCAGTAGAGGAGGGAAGTGCTGTGGAAGCATTGAGAGGCTATTGTTTGGCAGATGACTTGACGAAGTCTTTCCGGGCCTATTCCAACATTCTGCTTGATCCTTCATTCCTTGTGCTGGCTGAAAGTATAAACAGGGCTTATGGTGCCTTGGCGCAATACGGCAATCTTGTAGAGGCAGCAAATAGCCAGGCTTTTATTGATAAGATAAGAGCGGCCGAGAGTGAATTCTCTAATAGAGGTGAGGGTTCGGAACTGACGACTGGCACTAAGATAAAAAAATATGCGGGACAGTTGGACGAAGCTGTCGAAGAATTCTTGAAGTCGGTTTCATTAGCGGGAGGCCTGAAGATTGATTTCACGTCATGCATTGTGAATCCTTCGTTTGAGACAAAGACGACTAAGGGCTGGATTGTCGGGACAAAAGAAGGCTATGCAAAAGTTTCGTCAGTCAATGCTGGAACACTCCCCAACAATAACCGAGCCGTCGGGCTTGACGGGGAATACGTTTTCCAAAGTGTTATAGCGTCAGCGGATTCCACCTCAGTCGGAATATCTCAAACGGTCGAAGGACTGATTCCTGGCTACTATCGTTTGACGGCTATGCTTGGAACAGATGTTAATTCGACAGTCACCATGTTTGCTGGCGATTCCTCTGTTACTGTTAGCGGACATGAATTTGGAAGTCTGTATTTGTCGGAGGCTTCAATAGACAGCATCATTGTAAAAGCAAACGATGGGATGCCTACGGGAACACTTGAAATAGGAGTAAGAGAAGGTCGCTGGTATAAAGCTGACGATTTTGTTCTTACTTATCTTTCATCGTTGCCGCTTGATGAGGATGATGCCAATGCGATTGTCGATGCTGTGCCAGAACGGCAATCTTTCGTCAAGGGAATATTTACCCTTCAAGGTGTGCGGGTCGAAGAAATGACTGAACCTGGCATCTACATTGTTAATGGAAAGAAATATATCCATAGGAAGTTGTAAAAAACTCGTCAGCGGAGTCTTTTCTGCGGCTTTGACGACGGGTTAAAGGTCAATCGAAGAAATCCAGTCTTTATGTAAATGAAGGCTGGATTTTTTCTTTTTTATGCTTATACCTGCTTGCCTGCAAATATGGAACAGGCTGAAAAACACGGAAATGTTTGGCTGATTAAAATAAAAGTCGTACCTTTGTCGCGGTTTTTCAGAAACTAAAGGTAAGAATGTATGAAGAAATTACTAGTATTAGTGCTGATGGCTATCTCATTTACTGCGGCTGCGAAGTCAACGCCTGAGATAGACCTTCAGAAGAAATGGGGTATGGTGATTCAAGCCATTGCGATGGTGGAAAGCGAATGCCAACCCAATAGAGTATCTAGGAATGGGCTCTACGTCGGTTATCTGCAGATTTCCGAGATTCTGGTGCGCGAGTGCAACCGTATCGTAGGATATGAAAAGTACACTTACGCTGACCGTTACGACAAGCAGAAAAGCATTGACATGTTCATTGACTTTCAAGAACGCTACAATCCAGAAGGAAACCTGGAAAAGGCTATTCGTCTTTGGAATTCGGGAGACTTGAAATGCATGACACGAAAGGCACGTACCGAAGGTTACTACCAGAGGGTAATGAAAAGGTACACCAGCATTGCAACACTGCGTTAACAATGAAAAAAACAATTTTTCATATAAACGTCCAAGGCTTTCCGTCTTGGGCGTTTTTTTTGTAGCTATTCAAGCGTACCCCTCGGGTCCGCCATACCGTACCCCTCGGGTCCGATGCGTCGGACCCGAGGGGTACGGTATTATATTATGCGTTTCAACAGCCATAATCTTATGCTGGAATGAGGTGAGAGAAACCGCTTTGAGCCTTGTTGAATGTGGTGCTTTTGTGTCCTGAAAATGTTTTCTCCTAAATCGCTGATGCTTAATATACCGCTAAAAAATGAAATTGAGATGGATGTGTTGAATAGAAAGGAGGATGGCAGACGGGTCAATATGATATATTTCTAACTGAAAAAGTGCTGTTTGCAAAGTTTTTCAGAGAAAATTTGCTGTTAAACGATTTTTTAGTGCTAAATTTGTGGTCGCTTTTTCAAGCATGGGAAGCACAGGAAACACTGCATGGTGGTCAGAACCGAATGCGGCAGAACGCAAGGAATCTGTGCTTTCTGTGTTTTGTGCGTAGAATCAAGCACTCCCTAAAGAGGTATTAGTATAGTATTAAAAAATTCAACATAAAGATGATAAAGATTACTTTTCCAGACAATTCTGTGCGTGAGTACGAGGCTGGCGTCACAGGCTTGCAGATAGCAGAAAGCATTAGCCAGCGTTTAGCACAAGATGTGATAGCTTGTGGTGTGAATGGTGAGACGACAGAACTGAATCGTCCGATTAACGAGGATGCAACTATCGCTTTGTATAAATTTGATGACCCTGAAGGAAAGCATGCTTTCTGGCATACATCGGCGCATCTGATGGCTGAGGCCATTGAGGAACTTTATCCAGGTACGCAGTTCGGTATCGGTCCTGCGATAGAGAATGGGTTCTATTACGATGTGATGCCACCAGAAGGCGTAAGGCTTAGCGATGCAGACTTCCCAAAGATTGAGAAGAAGATGCAGGAATTGCAGCAGAAGAAAGAAGCGCTTGTGCGCAAAGACATCTCTAAGAGCGAAGTGATGGAACTCTTCGCCTCTAAGGGACAAACCTATAAGAACGAACTGATTGCAGAACTTGAGGACGGAAAGATTACAACTTACACACAAGGCAATTATATTGACCTTTGCAAAGGACCTCATCTGATGACAACGGCTCCTATCAAATCCTTCAAACTTCTGTCGTTGGCGGCAGCCTATTGGCGCGGAGATGAGAAACGACCTATGATGACCCGTATCTACGGTATCTCGTTCCCGAAGAAAAAGATGCTTGACGAATACCTTGTGGCTCTTGAAGAAGCAAAGAAGCGTGACCACAGAAAGATAGGCAAGGAGATGGAACTCTTTATGTTCTCCGAGCGCGTGGGAAAAGGCCTCCCTATGTGGATGCCGAAGGGTACTGCACTTCGTCTGCGTTTGCAGGACTTCTTGCGTAAAATACAGAAACAATATGGATACCAAGAGGTTATTACTCCACATATCGGTGGAAAGAATCTTTATGTAACCTCAGGGCATTATGCTCATTATGGCAAGGATTCATTCCAGCCAATCCATACTCCAGAAGAAGGCGAGGAATACTTGCTCAAGCCTATGAACTGCCCTCACCATTGTGAAATTTTTGCATGGCAGCCCCGTTCTTACAAGGATCTCCCATTCCGATGCGCTGAGTTTGGAACTGTTTATCGCTATGAACAGTCGGGCGAACTTCATGGACTTACTCGTGTACGCTCATTTACCCAAGACGATGCGCATATCTTCTGCCGTCCAGATCAGGTGAAAGAGGAGTTCCTTCGTGTTATGGATATCATCAACATTATCTTCAAGGCACTTGATTTCAAGGATTTTGAAGCACAGATATCTCTCCGCGACCCTGAAGATAAAGAAAAGTACATCGGTTCAGACGAGGTGTGGGAAGAGGCACAAAATGCAATTATTGAAGCCTGCGCAGAGAAAGGTCTTCCAACTCGTACAGAATTGGGCGAAGCCGCATTCTATGGTCCCAAACTTGACTTCATGATTAAGGATGCTCTTGGTCGCCGTTGGCAGTTGGGTACAATTCAGGTGGACTACAACCTGCCCGAACGATTCCAGCTTGAATACACTGGTGCGGACAATCAGAAGCATCGCCCCGTCATGATTCATCGTGCGCCATTTGGCTCAATGGAGCGTTTCATCGCAGTTCTGATTGAGCACACGGCTGGTCACTTCCCACTTTGGCTTACTCCCGACCAAGTAGTTGTCCTCCCAATATCTGAAAAGCATAATGATTATGCTCACAAGGTTGCAGAAATGCTGAACATGCAAGATGTTCGCACGTTGGTGGATGACAGAAATGAAAAGATAGGAAGAAAGATTCGCGACAACGAAATCAAGCACATTCCATATATGCTTGTTGTTGGCGAAAAAGAGGCGGCAGATGGCACTGTGAACGTTAGAAAACAAGGCACACAGCATCAGGAAACGATGAAAATAGATGAATTTGCGAAGAAAATACAGGAAGAAGTTCGTCAAATGACAGAAAATTTCTAACTTTGCAGTCGAATTTAATCAAAAACAAAAACTTAACTTAACATACTGAAGGAATTAACCCTGACTTTAATGAAAGGTGACAACAAAAAACAGCAGTACAGAATCAATGAGCAGATTCGTGTACATGAAGTGAGAATCGTAGGCGAAGATGTAGAATCAGCCGTAATGTCAACCCGAGATGCTCTCCGTCTGGCAGAAGACAAAGGAGTCGATCTTGTTGAAATTTCTCCAAATGCGCAACCTCCAGTATGTCGATTGATTGACTACTCAAAGTTTCTCTACCAGCAGAAAAAGAAGGCAAAGGAGCTTAAAGCAAAGCAAGTCAAGGTTGAAGTTAAGGAAATTCGTTTCGGACCTCAGACGGGTGATGCCGACTATGCATTCAAATTGAAGCATGCGCAGGAATTCCTCAACGATGGTAACAAAGTGAAGGCATACGTATTCTTCAAGGGACGTTCCATCGTCTTCAAAGAACAAGGAGAGGTATTGCTGCTTCGTTTTGCTAATGACTTGGAGGAATTGGCTAAGGTTGAGAGTATGCCATCGCTTGAAGGCAAAAAAATGTTCCTTACTCTTGCGCCCAAAAAGGCAGGACTGCCCAAGAAAAGCCAACAGAAACGTGATAACGAAGCTGCAGAAGCACAGGCAAAAGCACAACGCCAAGCAGAGTTGGATGCTGAAGGACCTAACCCTAACAGCCCATTTGCAGGACTTGCAGAGAAACTGGCTGCAGCTAAAGAAGAAGAATAGAAGTGCGTAACGCCCTGGTATATGCGTTGCCACACATTATTAATAATTAAAACAATAAAAAAATGCCAAAAGTTAAAACTAAATCCGCTGCTAAAAAGCGTTTCACGCTTACTGGAACAGGAAAAATCAAGCGTCAGCATGCTTATCACAGTCACATCTTGACAAAGAAGACTAAGAAGCAGAAGAGAAATCTCGACCACAGCACAATTGTCGTTAAGGCAAACCGCAAGCAGGTTCTCGATTGTCTCGCTATTCGCTAATCTTTCCCGTATTGTGGAGAACGTCTTTTTCGAAAAGATAAACTTTCACAAGTTCGAGAGAACACTAATCAGTAAGAATTTAACTTAAAGTTTAACCGATTTGTTAGCTCCAAAGAACGTCAGATGTACGTCGCTAACATTCAAAAAAGAACAAAATTATGCCAAGATCAGTAAATCATGTTGCATCACGTGCTCGCCGTAAAAAGATTTTGAAGCGCGTAAAAGGTCAGTTCGGTGCTCGCAAGAACGTATGGACCGTTGCTAAAAACGCCTATGAGAAAGGTCTCACCTATGCGTTTATCGGCCGTCGACTCAAGAAGCGTGAATTCCGTGCTTTGTGGATTCAGCGTATCAACGCAGCCGCTCGCCTCGAAGGAATGTCATACTCACAGCTTATGGGCGCACTTCACAAGGCAGGCATCGAAATCAACCGTAAGACTCTTGCTTACCTCGCTGTGCACAACGCAGAGGCATTCAAGGCTATCGTTGAGAAGGTTAAGTAAATCAACATTAGTTACTAAAATAAAGCATCTTTCTCATGCAGAAAGGTGCTTTTATTAATTAAGGATTCAAAATGGAGGAAGCCGTATGTACGTGCCTCCCCCTGTCAAAACTAAAACTTTAATCAATATGAAAGCATTTGTTTTCCCAGGTCAGGGCGCTCAATTCACAGGAATGGGTAAAGACCTTTACGAATCAAACCCTGTAGCAAAAGAACTTTTCGACAAGGCTAACGAGATTCTTGGTTTTGAAATCACTAAGATTATGTTTGAAGGAACTGCTGAAGAACTTAAGCAGACAAAGGTGACTCAGCCTGCGGTATTCCTTCACTCTGTTATCTCTGCTATCTGTCTTGGCGACGCTTTTGATGCAGAGATGGTTGGAGGTCATTCTCTGGGTGAATTCTCTGCGCTTGTTGCTGCTGGCGCTCTTTCTTTTGAAGATGGTCTGAAGCTGGTTTCTCAGCGTGCTATGGCAATGCAGAAAGCTTGTGAGGCTGCACCTTCAACAATGGCTGCTATCATTGGTCTTGATGATGCAAAGATTGAGGAAATCTGTGCCTCTATTTCTAAGCCAGGCTACATCGTAGTGCCAGCTAACTACAACAATCCAGGTCAGCTCGTTATTTCTGGAAATGTTGAAGCCATCAACGAAGCATGCGAGGCTCTTAAGGCTGCAGGTGCAAAACGCGCTCTTCCTCTTCCTGTTGGCGGTGCATTCCATTCTCCACTCATGCAGCCAGCAAAGGATGAACTTCAGGCTGCTATTGAAGCAACTACATTCTGCGAGCCTAAATGTCCTGTTTACCAAAACGTTGATGCTCAGGCACACACCAACCCTGAGGAAATCAAGCAGAATCTGATTGCTCAGCTTACAGCTCCTGTTAAGTGGACCTATGAAGTTCAAGCTATGGTAGCTGCTGGTGCTACAGACTTCACAGAGTGTGGTCCAGGCAAAGCGCTGCAAGGAATGATTGCAAAGATTGACCGAAACGTAACAGTACACGGTATCGCATAACATGGAGAAACTTGTTATATATCAAGTTTTCACTCGTCTTTTTGGTGCCAATGCTAGCAAAAATGTTAGCAACGGCACCAAAAAAGAAAATGGGTGTGGCAAGATGGCTGATTTTACAAGCGCGGCGCTTGCTGAAATCAAGAAACTTGGCGCAACTCATATTTGGTATACCGGTCTGATTGAGCATGCCACAAAAAGTGATTATACTTCGTATGGCATACCCAAAGTTCATCCAGCTGTGGTGAAAGGCAATGCCGGCAGTCCTTATGCTATCAAGGACTACTATGATATTGACCCGGACTTGGCTACCAAGGTGCCAGAGAGGATGAAGGAGTTTGAGAGGCTTGTTGTTCGTACCCATAAGGCAGAACTGAAAGTTATCATTGACTTTGTGCCCAATCATGTAGCTCGTCAGTATCATTCAGATGCTAAGCCGGAAGGAGTGCTTGATTTGGGAGAAGACGATGATACCACGATGTCTTTCAATCCTCACAATAATTTCTATTATCTTCCAGGAACCACATTCTCGCCTAGTTTTTCTCTCTATGATGAAGAGATGGGAGATTATGTAGAGAAGCCAGCTAAAGTTACAGGCAATGACTGTTTCACCCAATGGGCCGGTCAAAACGATTGGTATGAAACAGTAAAGCTGAACTATGGCGTTGATTATCAGGGAAGCCATCAGCTTGTGTTCTGCCCATCAACGCCAGATACATGGCTGAAGATGCGCGACATACTGCTCTTTTGGGCAAGCAAAGGGATTGACGGTTTCCGTTGCGATATGGCAGAAATGGTGCCTTGTGATTTCTGGGGCTGGGTGATTCCTCAAGTTAAGGCTAAATACCCGGATATCATATTCATAGCAGAGGTGTATAATCCGCATGAATACCGCAACTATATCTACAGAGGTCACTTTGACTATCTCTATGATAAGGTGGGGCTTTACGACACGATCCGTTCTGTTGTGGGAGGCAATACCGCAATGACTATTACTGGAGCATGGCAAAGTGTTGATGATATACAAAGCCACATGCTGAACTTCTTGGAGAATCATGATGAGCAGCGCATCGCATCAGATTTCTTTGCAGGAAATGCAGAGAAAGGTAAGCCTGCGTTGCTGATAAGCTCTCTGATGAACACTAATCCGGTCATGATTTATTTCGGTCAGGAACTTGGAGAGCGTGGCATGGATGCGGAAGGATTCAGTGGGAAAGATGGGCGTACGACCATTTTTGACTATTGGACGATTGACCTCATACGCCGATGGAGAAATGGCAACAAGTTTGATGGAAAACTCCTGACTGCCGAAGAAAAGGATTTGCAGCAATTTTACACAAAAGTGCTGAATATCTGCAATAAGGAGAAAGCAATTCGGGAGGGTCAATTCTTCGACATCATGTATGTCAATTACAACGAGGGTATGAATGAACATCGTCAATATGCATTCTTGAGAAAGCATGAGAAGGAACTCATACTTGTTGTGGCAAACTTCGATGACAAACTGGCACGTTCCTGGGTTAAGATTCCTGCACATGCGTTTAACTGCATGAACATCCCCGTCTGTGATAAAGAATATGAGTGCAAAGACCTTCTGACAGGAAAGAAAGAAAAGAAAGCCCTTATCCCAGATGGAACCATCTATGTGGAGATACCGGCAAATGGGGGTAGGGTGCTTAAATTCAAACTTTGAAATTCTCATTTCATCATAAGAGAGGTGTTGACTCAAGGCAACACCTCTCTTTTTTATTGAGAAAGGATGGGAAAATCAACTTTTCTTTCGAGAAAGGGAAAAAAATCCTTACTTTATTTTTAACTTTGCATAAGGAGAAACGTCTAAACATTGTATAACGTTATTTATTGTACATTTATATATTATTCATCTTAATCATCAAAACAATGAAAAAAACTATCTTATCAATCATCACAATGTGCTTCGCTGTTCTTTCATGGGCACAGCCTCAAGGGTTTGGAGGTTTTGGTCAACCCTCAGTAGAAGCAGATTGGAAAAATGTCAATTACGCAGGTGACGATATGGAAGCACACTGCATGGACATTTATTTGCCTAAAACCAATCAGGAGAAATACAAGGTCATCGTTGCTATCTATGGCAGCGCTTGGTTCTCTAACAATATGAAGGGCATGACGTACATGTCGTTAGGAAAGCCATTGACCGATGCTGGTTTTGCTGTAGTATGCATCAATCACCGTTCTAGCGGAGACGCAAAGTATCCAGCTCAGATTCAGGACGTGAAAGCAGCCATTCGTTTCATCCGTGCTAATGCCGAAAAATACAAATTAGACACATCTTTCATTGGCATAACAGGATTCTCTTCTGGCGGTCATCTGGCATCTATGGCAGGAGTGACAAATGGCATGAAGACACGCACAGTTGGCAGCAAGACCATTGACATCGAAGGTGCTGTGGGTGGAAACGAGTCATTTAGCAGCAATGTCGACGCTGTAGTAGATTGGTTTGGTCCTGTTGATATGGCTCGCATGAATAATTGTGAAAAGGTGAATGACGCTAATTCTCCAGAAGCAGCGCTCATCGGTGGCGCTCCAGCCGATAATGCAGATATGGTTGCTCTTATCAGCCCTATCACTTATGTGAAGGAGGAAGGTCCTCGTTTCCTTGTACTGCATGGAGACGCAGACAATGTTGTTCCTCATTGCCAAGGTGTTTATTTCTCTGAAGAATTGAAGAAAGCTAACCGTTTGGAAGAATTCATCAGCGTTCCTGAAGGTCAGCATGGTCCTGTGACTTTCAATGAAGATACATTCAAGAAAATGACAGACTTCTTCAAGAAAGAAGCAGCTAAATAATTTGACCCATTATTTCAGATGGGGATGTGCTTTTGTCCCCATCTTATAAGGCGTACCCCTCGGGTCCGATATACCGTACCCCTCGGGTCCGATGCAGCGGACCCGAGGGGTACGGTTTTCTTTATCCATTTTTCTGTGTCTTTTTTTTCATCTCAATCAGCCAATCTGCAATACTATGCGCAGATACAGCTGTTGGATGTACCTTCATTCTTACTATGACTCACAGCCATACTGAGCCACACTCTTACCTTTACCCAGTTGGATGTACCTTCATTCTTACTATGACTCACAGCCGGAGAAGAAACATATCACTTGTATAGACCGTTGGATGTACCTTCATTCTTACTATGACTCACAGCCCATTCTCGGTCGATTACATCGTCCCGAAAGTTGGATGTACCTTCATTCTTACTATGACTCACAGCCCATCTTTAACAACGTTTTGCTAATCAATATGAAAGCTACTTCCCGAGTGCATTAAATACCTCAGGCTAAGGGCAACCAACTGCCCCATAGGATAACTCCTATTCATTTTTTTCTTTTATAATGTCTTTGCTGTTTGCTATGTTTCTGGCAGCGTTGTAGTCGGCATGCATCTTTTCGCCACACTGCTTGCACTCTGGATTCTCACAAATGAAAGTGACCCCTTGTCTGAATCCCGGTTGTCCGCACCATGAACATGTCTTGCTGGTATAGGCAGGCTTAACCTTTTCCACTTTGATGCCGCATTTCGTGGCCTTGTAGGCAATCATGCTCTGCAATTCGTAGTATGACCAGTTGCGAAGCACGAATTCTTTTTTTTCTTCAACATTTCCGTTGTGGTCTTTTCCGAAGCCGGACAAGTCTTCCAGATGTATGGTGGCAGCGTGTGTCTGTACAGCGAAATTCACCACCTCGCGACTGAACAGATGATTCTGTGTGTGTACCCAGTTGTGTTCAGCCTTTCGCAGACGTTCCAAGGGTTCCAACTTCTTCGAGCGTCCTTTGCCGCCTGTCGTTCCTTTCAGCCTTTGCAACGATTTGTAGCGTCGTTGGAAAGCCACTCGTGTGTTTAGGAAATGCTCACGGTCCCCGATGGCTTTTCGTTCTTCCGTGATGTTGGTTGCTGCGTATGCGGGTACATTCACACCCAGGTCAACTCCTACCACTATCTTTTTATTCAATTCCACATGTTCCTGTGGGATATTGACTACTAATAGCAGGAAACATTTGGACGATCCGTCACGTTTGACCAACTGTATGGAAGAGTTGCACAACTTATATTCACCGTTGTGGTTTTTGTCCAGTTTGAGGCATCGGCTCACTATCAAACGATTATTGCTTTTGTCCTTTCCGAAGTGCAACTTGAAGCGTGTGCTATTGTACCAACGAAGGTAGAAATTGTTGTTCTTAAACTCTATTCTAATGCTATTATTCCAAGGGAATGGAATAGGCATTCCTTTCTTGTAATTACGGATGGAACGTTCACCACGCTTGACATCTTTTGTATCATTGTTAAAATTTGAATGCACTGCGTTTGACAAACATCCTAATATTTGCCTAATGATATTTTCTGCCTCATCTGTTGCAAATCTGTAAGCCAATGTTTGTGTAGACATCTCTGTGGCATACTTACAGATGGCATGCTCTTGATCTGTCATTTCCTTTTCAGCAGCAGCGAGTTTTTCTTTCAGTTCAGCCATCAAACCTACATTGGGAAGCTTTTGCTTCTCGGCTTTAGCCAACTCTTTCATAAGTGAGAGATACTCTTCATGCTTCAGTTTTACCATCGATGCCACATGCTCGTCGAGATACAGCTTAGAGGAGACATTGTTGGCTGCCTTGTACAGATTGTCGTTGATATGGTAAAGCAATTGCCATTGGGCTTTCTGCTGTTCATCAGAGAGCCCGTCCGTACAAAGATGCAATTCAATCTTTCGTGTTATAGTTGGCATATAGTTGGCATTAGCTTAGATTTGACCACAAAGATAGCTATTTTTTTATTAAACAAAGGATTTTGTGTGGAAATAATGAAAATAGATGGATGAAGGTTGATAGGGGGAGTCTCTTGATGTGGAATTTGTGATGAGAGGTGTACTATCAGTATACGATTTCCGTCATGCGTATGTCGTGTGGTTCGCAAGGGATGAAATCTATGATTTGGAAGGGGTAGGCCAGTCCAATTAAAGGGCATTGGAGCTTGGGAAGCAGGCGGTCGTAAAATCCTTTTCCGCGCCCAAGGCGTTCGCCCTGTGCTGTGAAGGCGATGCCAGGAATGATGGCAAGGTCGATTTGTGAATAGCGGGTGAATAAAGGGCCTGTGGATTCTTGGATGCCAAAGGATTGCGATAGGCTGAACGACTCTTCACCTATATATTCGTGCAATTCAAGCTCGTCGCCGACAATGGTAGGCAGCAGCACAGTTTTCCCTTCTGCTGCAAGTGCCTGAATAAGGCTGTGTGTTTGCACTTCATCGCTGAGTGAGTGGTAGAGGAGAACCGTGTGGCAGTTCTCCTCTTGATGTATTCGCTTAAGCAAAGACTCTGCTGCTTTCCTGCTTAACGCGCATAGTTCCTCTGTTGTATGCTGTCTTTTTAGCTGACGAATCTTGGCTCTTATCTGTTGTTTGTCCATCGAGTGTTGGTTTAGTCTTTTGGGCTTTGAATAGGTCAATGGCTTTTTTCAGGGTGATGTCATCATGGTTGAGGTATTGAACGTAGTCGTTCATTTCCAGCATATTGTAAATGATGCTTCCATAGATGGCTTGCTCGAAAAGATGCTGTGACTTGATAATCATGTTGTTGCGACGTTTTATGCCTTTCTTGTCGGCATAGCGTATGAATTGGTCTACAACTCTTTGTTTGCGTAAGTGTTTCTCCAATTCTGCTGCATCCTGGAATGCGTTGAGTTTCTCTCTGTTGTTGTCTGTGTATTCGAAGCAGAATTGTGCGATGGTTCCTTGGGTGACGCATTCGGTATAGTAGGGTGTAAGAGCTGTAGTATCTTCTGCAACAAAGTAGTCAGGCATGATGCCTCCACCACCATAGACGGTGCGTCCTATGCTTGTCGTATATGCTTCCCCTGTCTGATGTATGCTGTCTTGATTGAAGAATTCACCTCGTTCATAGCGTGTGATGAGATCCATATCATATTCTTTCGGCTGTCCCTTCACATAGGGCTTTTGAATACATCTTCCAGAAGGGGTGTAGTATCGCGCAATGGTAAGATGGATGAGCGAGCCATCGGAGAATTCGATGGGTTGCTGTACCAGTCCTTTGCCAAATGAGCGGCGGCCGACGATGATGCCTCGGTCATTGTCTTGTATGGCACCTGAAAAGATTTCAGCAGCAGATGCGGTTCTTTCGTCGATAAGCACGATGATAGGCAAATCTTGATATGCGCCTCGTCCATCGCTTCTGAATTCTTCTCTGCGTGTACGGCGTCCCTGTGTATATACGATAAGCCTGTCTTTGGGCAAGAACTCGTTCACCATCTGTATGGCGGCAGAGAGATAGCCGCCGCCATTTTCGCGAAGGTCAACAACTAGACCTTTGAAGCCTTCAACTTCCAGTTCTGCTAAAGCAATGAGAAGCTCTGCATAGGTTGTCTCACCGAAATTCTTTATTTTCACATAGCCGAGTTCCTTGTTTATCATGTATGTGGCATCGATGCTTTTCAGCGGGATGTCTCCACGCACAACAGTAAACGACAATGGCTCATCGTGTCCGTGGCGAGCCACTCCAATTTTTACTTGTGTGCCTTTCTCTCCTTTCAGCCGACGGAGCGTTTCTTCATTTGTCACAATCTTGCCTACATAAGGGGAGTCGTCAACTGCAATAATCTTGTCGCCTGCCAAAATGCCAACTTTCTCAGAAGGGCCTCCCTTGATGATTCCTGTGACGCGTACAGTGTCTTCGCGTATGACGAACTGAACCCCGACTCCACTAAACGAACCTTTCAAGTCTTCATTAGCTGTTTGAGCGTTCTTGGCTGATATATAAGTGGAATGCGGATCGAGCTCTTCCAGAATCTTAGGCATGGATTGTTCGACTATGGAGACGATGTTTACAGTATCAACATATTGGTCATCAATGATATGAAGCAAGTCATTTAGTTTGTTGGATGAAGTGTTGATGATGTTCAATCTGTTCCCAGCAAAGCGGTTTGCAAAAAATGTTCCTATGATGATTCCTGCAATGATACTTACTGCAATGATGATAGGAACCCAACGGTTGTTTCTGTTTATGTTATTGCTCATTTTCGTCATTTGGATTTATGTATTCAATATCGATACCTGCGCGTTGAAGTAGTTTGAGACCATCGTCAAGTCTGTATTTTTCTGAATAAACAACTCGTTTTATACCTGCCTGAATGATGAGCTTGGCGCATTCAATACAAGGAGAGGCTGTAACGTATAACGTGGCTCCATCGCTTGAATTATGTGAACGAGCAAGTTTGGTTATGGCATTGGCTTCGGCATGCAATACGTAAGGTTTTGTTATGTTATTTTCATCTTCGCATACATTTTCAAATCCAGAAGGGGTGCCATTATAGCCATCCGATATAATAGCTTTGTTCTTGACTACTAAAGCGCCAACCTGCCTTCGTTGGCAATAAGAATTTTCAGCCCAAATACGTGCCATACGTATATAGCGGCAGTCGAGTTTATGCTGTTTCTCGTTCATGTTTAGTTGTATATTTTACTTCTGGAACTTCCCAATAGTATAAAATTTTGCTTGTCTTCCTGAAGGCGTAGAAAGTCAGCTCCGCTATTGTAGGAAGTAACGGATGATATTATTTTATATATTTGTTTGTCAAATGTAGATTGGGTTGCAGGTTGTTTTTTTACAGTCATTGAAATTGTCTGTTTTTTCCCATTAGCAGACCATGTACCTGAAAAATGAACCCCTTCAGACAGGACTCCTGTGAATGTTCCAGCAGAAAAGCTAATGAAATAAGCATTCTCGCCGGCATCAGTATAAAAGTTTTTGATTTCGCTATTTAATTTCATGCCGTTGATGGTTGCTCCATTCATATACCAGGTTCTGCCAACGAGAATGTCTTCAATATCATCTTCGTTGCTGCAAGCGGTAATGCTGGTTAGGAGAACCAGGAGGAAAGAAAGTTTTTTTATAATACTCATTTTTGACTGAATTACTGAGTTTGGCTGATTCCGTTGCGTAGCAGCAGGGCATCGATAGTTGGTTCCTGCCCGCGAAAACGTTTGTATAGTTGCATCGGGTGTTCTGTTCCTCCCTTTGAGAGGATGTTATCACGGAAGTTCTGAGCTGTTTCTTGGTTGAAAATACCTTTCTGTTTGAAAAGTGAAAAAGCGTCAGCGTCAAGCACTTCGGCCCACTTGTAGCTGTAATAACCAGCAGAATACCCTCCCGCCATGATATGTGAGAATTGTGTCGTCATGCATGTCCCTTCTACCTCAGGGAGCAGCATTGCCTGCTTCCAAGCTTGACGTTCAAAGGAAATTAAATCCGTTTTGAACTCATCTGTAAGTGTATAGAATGCCATATCCAGTAGTCCGAAACTAACTTGTCTCATGCATGCATAAGCGGCATTGAAGTTGCGGCTTTGGATAATGCGGTCGATGAGTTCCTGAGGAATTTTTTCACCAGTTTGATAATGTACAGCGAATGTGTTAAGGAAATCTTTTTCTGTGGCAAAGTTCTCCATGAATTGTGAAGGGAGTTCAACAAAGTCCCAGTACACATTTGTTCCAGAGAGGGAACGATAAGTCGTATTTGCAAAGATGCCATGTAGAGAATGGCCAAACTCGTGCAGGAATGTTTCCACTTCTCCAAGTGTAAGTAGAGCTGGTTTGTTTTCTGTGGGCTTAGAAAAATTCATAACAATAGACACCTGTGGACGGGAGTTTTCCCCATCTCTGTTTCTCCATTGTTCTTTGAACGCGGTCATCCAAGCACCAGCTTTTTTTGAAGCTCGTGGGTGAAAATCGCAATAGAAAAGAGCAAGGAAAGACCCATCTTTGTCTATGACCTCATATACTTCTACATCGGGATGGTAAACAGGAACATCGGTCTTTTTTCTAAAGGTGATGCCGTAAAGTTTGGTTGCCAAACCAAAAACCCCTTCTTTAACTTTAGATAGCTGAAAATAAGGGCGTAGCATCTCGCTGTTTATGTTGAACTTGCTCTCTTTAAGCTTATTGGAGTAGTATGAGAAATCCCAAGGCATGAAACGTCTGGAATCGTCAGCAGAGAGGGCAGAGGGGAAAATCCCGTTGTCTTTATAATAAAGCTCTTCAACGGCTTGTACCTCAGTCCTTGCTGTGGGCATATAAGCATCTATAAGGCTATATAGCAGATTGTATACTTTCGTTGGATTTTCAGCCATACGTTGTAACAAGGCGTACTCTGCATAAGTATTGAAACCCAGAATCTGTGCAAGTTCACGGTGTAAATTTACAATTTTCTCAACAATGAGCATATTGCTGTTCCCATTGTCGTGGGTGCCCATTGTGTTATATGCCATATACATCTTCTGCCTCAAATCACGCCGAGAAGAGTAGGTGAGGAACGGAATATAGGAGGGAGCTTGTAGTGTGAAAACATATCCATCCATATTTCTTTCCTTTGCTGTTTCCTTGGCTAAGTCGATGGAACTTTCAGGCAGACCTTCTAATTCGACAGGATTGGTTATATGTAAAAAGAAATCGTTGGTGTCCTTCAGCTTGTTTTGTGAAAACTGCAAAGAAAGGACGCTTAATTCTGCTGTTATTTCTCGGAATCGCTTTTTCTGTTCATTGGGGAGATTTGCTCCATGACGAATGAAACTGTCATAGCAATTGTTCAGAAGCGTGGTTTGTTCTTCGTTGAGATCTGAAAACTTGCATGCTGCATGCGTTTCGTAAACTTTTTTGACCCTATTAAATAACCTTTCGTTGAACTTGATATTATTTGAATGCTCTGAAAGAATTGGGGATACTTTTTGTGCCAGCTCATCTAAAAAATCGTTTGTCTCTGCACTGAGCAGATTGAAAAAGACATTGGTCACTTTCCCAAGAAGCTGCCCGCTTTGTTCTAAAGCCTCTATTGTATTGCTGAATGTTGGCGTTTCTGGATTGTCGACAATAGCAGCAATTTCTTTTTCCTCTTCTTCAATTCCTTTCAATATCGCAGGTTCATAGTCAGATTCTGCGATTTTATCAAAAGGTATATAATTATATGTTGTATAAAACGGATTCATTACTATGTTCTTTATATCAATATAAATCTTTAATATTCTTTATTGTGAGCATGTTACGCTGTAAAATAATCAGCCCTTCCTTTTGCATTATATTTAAGGCTTTGGATACATTGAGTCGGGTTTCATGAATGATTTTCGCCATATCTGTCATTTTAATATGCACCTCTTTGCCTCCTTTGGGAATAGATGAATATGAGAGTAAAAACTTTACAATTTTGTTTTTTACAGTATCTTCAGGATAGTCGCATAATAATCTTTGAGTCTGTTGGTATCGATTGCATACAATATTTAGCAGGTTGATTTTAATAATATTGTTGCTCATTAAATATTTTAAAACCATGGGCTTCTCGATGGTTAGTGTACACCCATCTGTTGTAAAAATATATGAACGTGAATATTTCTGGAACATGCCAAACATATTATAAGGCTCGATTACACCTGTTTGTGGCAGTTTCTCGGAAAAGGTGAAACGTCCTTGAGAATCTCTGTATTCTGAAGCAATCTCTCCATTAATGATGTATATAAGTCCTTTGCATGCGTCTCCTTGAATGACAAACTCATCACCTGCTTGATAATTGACAAAGTCCAATCGTATGTGCGACAACACTTCAGATATTTCATTGGTGGTGAGCCCCTGAAATAAAGGAAGTTGTAATATCTTTTCAAACATTGTCAATTCCATTTCTGCTATTGTTGAATTAAACTGCTTAGATTATCTGTATACCATTTCTGGGAGTGTCCATTATCATCTGTATAGATGAAGAAGGCCTTCAACTCTTTTTCTTTTTCCAAAATCTTTTTTGACTCCTCGAGGCCTAGCACCATAAAGGCGGTAGCATACGCATCTGCTGTTGCGCAATTCTTGGCCAAAACCGTGGAGGAAAGAATGTTGTGCTGAATTGGATAACCCGTTCTCGGGTCTATAGTGTGTGCATATTTTTTACCGTCTTTCTCATAGAAATTGCGATAATTCCCAGATGTAGCCATAGATATTTGAGTTACTTCTAGGATTTGTTCTATTTCATTATTGGTGTTGGTGGGGTCATCTTGAGGAACGTTTATGCCAATTTTCCATAGCTTTCCTTGAGGGTTATACCCTCTCACACGAACCTCTCCTCCAATTTCTACCATATAGTTTTTAATTCCTTGGCTTTCAAGGAACTCTCCTGCTGCATCCACTCCATAACCTTTAGCTATAGCGCTACAATCCAACATTGTTTCAGGATGTTTTTTTTGAATGAAACCATCTACAAGTTCTACTTTTTTAAAACCGATAAATGGTAATAAGCTATCCACCTTTGCGGCGTTGACATTTTCTATATTCTTAAAACCGAATCCCCACAAGTTCACAAGAGGAGCTACAGTAATGTCAAAAGCGCCATTCGTGACGGATGATATATGTTTGGCAAGTACAAAGACTTCTGTGAACATAGAGTCAACAGCCATATTGGTATTGTCATTTATAGCTGTTATGATGGATTGTTTGTTGAATGGAGAAAGAGAGTGGTCCACTTGTCTTAATGTGGCATTAATGCCTTCTTTAAGATTAACTGGAGATTGATAAGTTATGTGGTAGAATGTACCGAATATACTCCCTTCGTCTTTTTGTATATCATTTACTTCCCATTTATACAGGGCTGGCTGCGCTTCCCCCTGTTCCTTATTGTTTGTTCTGAATATGTATATTGTTCCAACAATTAACAATATCAATAAAGGCCACCCCCACCATCTTATTTTATGTGGCGCATATGGGTCAAACGGCTTGGAAGTTTGTTTCTCCTTGCTATTATTCGTTTTGTTTGATTTATTCTCCATCTTCTATTGCTTTTTCAGAATCGTACATTGTTTCTTTGTTGTTGAAATCTGTCTGGAAAGTGTTAGTGTCTTCTGTTTGTTTCTGGGGAATGTCTCTTAATTCCATATTCACCCCTTTTTTATGACTTTTTTTCATTCCCCAATTTAAATCGAATATGAGGCTGTATGTTCCTCCCCAGCATGTGGAATTTGTTGTGTATCCATAACCTGGTATGCAGCTGGGTTTCGCTAGTTTGTTGTTTGTTGAAGACAGTTCGCTTTTATATCTGACAGCCCAGCCCATATGAAAGTTCTTATAAATCTTTACTTCTATGCCGACGACCAACTCTAACCAATGGCTGGTGCAGTCAAGTCCTTTATAATTAAAGGATTCACTTCCTCCCCATATAGGATCGGACATCGCAGGACCTGCAATGTCGTATTTGTATTTGGACAATCCGTATCTGGCTCCAATGTAAAACCTGTTTTCTTGAAACTTGTTGGTTAGCATATTTATATCAAGTCCCAAACGCGCATATGGCGCCTTAGTCTTATATGAAATTTGTGTGTTGAAATCTGTTTTTTCACAGATGCCATAACCTGCTTCTATAATGGGAAAAAATGTGTTTTTAAGATTAAGCCGAAGTGCAGCTTCTGCTGTTCCATAATCAGAAAGGCAATATGCAATAGGACCATAGGCGTCTAAAGAAAGAGTAAATCCTTGGAAAAAGACTAGGTGCTCTTTCTTTTCTTCGATAGCGATATATTGGGTGGGTTTGGGCTTTTCGCCAGGCATTAATGGTTGAGTTCCAGACTCTTGGGCTGGTAATTTTGCCCATGGAAACAAAACCGTTAATAAAATGATAATATGTATGTTTGGTTTCTTCTTCATCTAGGATGATCTTGCTTTTACAAAAACAGCAATATATGTTTATGTTTTCTATTCTGCAATTCCTGTGAAATATATTTTAATATTTTCATTTCCTTCATAATTGACTTTGGAATTGCTTATCTCAATATGGTCAATTGCTGCCTCCGTTGAAGATGCTGATTCTAAAGTGTGAAAGCGATATGTACCACATTCAGGTAATTCAACATAAGGGTAGCTTGTATGCGTTATCTTGATAGTGTCTTTTAGAGAAATCTTTCTATATGAGAAAATCAAGGTGTCAACACTATTGAAAAAACTCATGGGTAATTGTATGGTGGATACGTCATGAATCTTGTTCATTAAAACAGTATCTCTCCTGTGTTGTGCCTTAGTTTCTGAATACCCTAATTTTATGAGAGAGCTATCTTGAAACTCTTTAATGATGTTCGGATTACCTAGTTTACGATAGGTATAAATAGTCTTGTATCCAGGCATAAGGGTTGTAATTGTTATTGTATCTCCATACGAGATGGGGGTTCCTTCTGAATCATAGAAGCCATAATTGCAAGTGACAGCATTATCCAATGGGCAATTGTTGGAATAACAACTACCCAACACTAAAGAAATGGCACTTGCCAATATATGGGCTTTATAAAAGCGTTTCATTGTTAATGCCTAATTCTCAATTTTATATTTCTTTTTCCACCTGGTACTTGTTCCTTTCTTGGCTGTTTCGGCTAATAAGGTCACCCGTGAATCCCGCAACGAATAGTTGGGTTCCAAGAATCATGGTTGTCAATGATATATAGAAGTATGGACTATCTGTGACTAATGCATGTGGCTGGTTATTATATAAAGCAATGAGTTTAGCTGCTCCAACGCATATGACCGCTATAAAGCCAATGATAAACATTACTGTCCCTATGAAACCAAACATGTGCATTGGCTTCATGCCGAAACTGCCAATAAACCAAAGGCTTATCAGATCCAGATATCCATTCACAAAACGATTCCATCCCATAAATTTACTGACGCCATGCTGCCTGGCTTGATGACGGACAGGCTTTTCGCCTATTTTGTTGAAACCTGCATTTTTTGCGAGGTAGGGGATAAACCTGTGCATCTCTCCATATACTTCTATATGTTTCACGACATCTTTGCGATAGGCTTTTAACCCGCAATTGAAGTCATGTAAATTATGAATTCCGCTTACCATACGGGTAGTGGCATTAAAAAGTTTGGTCGGGATTGTTTTTGATAGAGGGTCCCCCTTCCTTCTATTCATCTTGAATCCGCTCACGAGGTCGTAGCCGTCAACCTTTATCATATTGTATAGTTCAGGGATTTCATCAGGACTGTCTTGTAGGTCCGCATCCATTGTGATGACTACATCGCCTTGGGCTCTCTCGAAACCATGGTACAAAGCAGGGCTTTTACCATAGTTACGGCGGAATTTTATTCCATGTACTTCTGTGTGAGTCTTGCTTAACCTCTCAATGACATCCCATGATTGGTCTGTGCTGCCATCATTAACGAAAATGATTTCATAAGAAAATCCATTAGTGTCCATGACACGCTTTATCCATTCATGAAGTTCTGCGATGGATTCCTCTTCGTTGTACAGAGGTACTACTACTGAAATGTCCATTCTAATATTCTTATTTATTGAGTTTCTTTAGATTATATGATGCGAAAAATGCCACGACAAATGACATGATACTACCGAATACGAAATTGTTGTTGAATATCCCAAGTGTCTTCTCAAAAGTGGACATCTGGTTTACGTCCTTCAGAATAGCAATCATTTGTGAATATTGTTCATCCATGCCCATTTGTTGATAGGCGGCTTTTAATTCTGGCATTTTAATCATGTTGTGTAGCTGTTCAAACAATGTGCCATCATCGAGGAATTGGAAGTATGCGAAAACAATAAATCCATTCATCAAGCAAGCGTACATGAACATGGAAAAAGAAAAAAGCAATCCTTGTATATAGCTAAGATTTTCATCAATCATCAATAGCTTTCGGTTTAGTCGTAAGGCTAAGAGAAAAGGCAAAAAGAAGCTTATGGCGCAGAATAAGAGGCATAATAAAACAAGTAGATTATTGCCAAAGCTGATACCTTCGACATAGCAAAGGAACAGCGCTCCCCAGCTGAGCCCGATGAATGTTCCGTATTCCATTGAATACGATTTGTATGCGTGGTTGTTTGTTGCCATAAAGTATTTTATTATTAAAACAAACAGAAAGCGTTTGCTAATAATGATGCAAAGATACGAAATTAAATTGTTAAATATTGAATGCTAAATGTTAATTAATGTACCTTGTCGGAATTTTTCAGAATAAATTCTTTCCATGAACTGCATTTGTTTTCTGTTTTAGGTTTTCCCTGTTGTATGAAATGGCAATATGCAGCCCCTAATGCGTCTGTTGCATCGAATTGGATATCCATTTCTTCTTTGCTGATTTTTAACATTCTTTGTAGCATTCCAGCCACTTGTTCTTTTGATGCGTTACCATTGCCGGTAATGGCCATTTTTATTTTTTTGGGTTCATATTCTGTAATGGGAATATCTCGCATGATAGCTGCTGTTATAGCAACTCCTTGTGCTCGTCCAAGTTTTAGCATTGATTGTACATTTTTGCCGAAAAAAGGGGCTTCAATAGCCATTTCATCTGGTTTGTAAGCATCAATGATTCCTGTAATTCTTTCGAATATTTTACCTAAACGGAGATAGTGGCTTTCATATTTTTTCAGTTCTATTACTCCCATCGCAATGAGTTCAGCCTTGTTCCCAACAATGCGTAGTATACCATACCCCATCACATTGGTGCCAGGGTCGACTCCAACGATGATTTTTTCTAAATTGGAATTAGTTGATGCCATATTCACATGATGTATGATAATCTCATTCTATAACTTCCATTATAGTGGGGAATCCAACAACATTGTTCTTGAATAACTCGAGAAGTTCATCATTAAGTTTTTTACCCTCAGTCGAATACCATTGATGTATGTGGGCAATGCTTTCTGCTTCAAATTGTACAGAGAAACATTCTGATTCATTGTCGTGATGCGATAAAATTCGGCTCATTCGTACATTCTTCATTACCCCAGATTTTTGGGCTTCTGGAATGTATTTTTCATGTAAGTAGATGACGAGATTTTGTGCGTCATTTATGTTGGTTTGAAATGTGGTGTTATAAATGAACATAAACAAAGATTATAATTTACAAATTACGATGTACTATGTATGAGGTTGTCTGTTCGACATTCAAGGTCTCTTACATTGTACATCGTAGTTCTTTTGAGCCGAATGGGGGACTCGAACCCCCGACCCACGCATTACGAATGCGTTGCTCTACCAACTGAGCCAATTCGGCAAGGAAAAACCTTTGATAAAGACATTTTTATTAAAATGCGGTGCAAAGGTAATACTTTTTTTTGTTATAAAGGTAACTTTTATCTAAATGTTTCTTAAATTTGCATATAATACAGCTTTAAAAGAAGGAGAAGGAAAAATGTCACAGAAAAAGACCCCGAAAAAAATTTTGCTTATCTGTATGATGCTATGCTTAGCAGTTATAGGGATGAACTATTTATGGAGTTGTACTTTTGGAACAGACCGATTGCCTACAGGGAAAAACTCTGGAGATGATAAAGTAAACGGCATTGTTCAAAAGTCTCATTCCTTGGTTAAAGACAAAGAGAATACAAAGGACGAAATGCGGTTGTTGAGCAATGAGTACAGGTCTCAAGATTCTGATATTAAAAACCTTGAGCAGCCAGCAGAATTGACATCCCAAAATGAAAAGATTTTGGTCAAGTCCCAATTTGTTGTTTCTTATAATATGGAAAAATTGTGTCCAAACTATGTTTGTTGGAGTCTTACGCCAGAAAGGTTGAATGGTAAAGTTCAACGTTCTGATAAGTTTCATGCTGATTTCTCCATTGATGAGTTTCAGAGAGTTGATTATTTTGACTTTAATGGTTCTGGATATGATCGTGGGCATATGTGCCCAGCAGGAGACAATAAGAACAGCGAAGAAGCGATGCTTGAATCTTTTGCCATGACAAATATTTGCCCACAAAACCACAGCTTAAATATGGATTTGTGGAACGATTTGGAAAAGCAGTGCCGTTCATGGGTGAGAAAGTATGGCACTTTGTACATTTGTTGTGGCCCCATTTTCGACAAGAAAACGTCAAAGACGATTGGTAGGCGTAAAAAAGTAAAGATTGCAGTGCCTGATCGTTTTTTCAAAGTTATACTCACATTAGAGGATACTCCGAAAGCGGTAGGTTTTATTTATCCCAATCGTTCGTGTGATGGAAAGTTCCAAGATTATGCAATGTCTGTAGACGAAGTGGAGAAGCAGGTAAATATGGATTTCTTTTACCAGCTTGATGAAGAACTTGAACAGAGGGTGGAAAAAGCATTCGATCTTAGCGCATGGGGAATTTAGCTATATGCTTTTGATGGATAATTAACGTCAGTTCGGCATAAAGAGTCGCTTTGCAGAGGCACTACAAGACATATCTTTGTTATATCCGACTCACGTTATCTATCGTATCTGTGTTATAATCGTACTTTTGTAGATGCCTCCCATGAAAAATGACATTTGGCAATAATGGGGATAGGGGAAGCAGATGGAATAAAGATGGGAAAAAGATAAAATAACCTATTGGCAGAATTAAGTACGCACTAAATTAATTCCACCAACAGGTTTTATTAGTTTTAAGGGAAATACAAGCTGTACGTTTAATTAGGTCTGTAAAAAAGAAAAGAATTCATATTCCTATGAAGAAAAATCTTAAATTGCCAGTTCTTTTATTGGCTTTGTTTTCTGTCTCAAGAGTGTGCGGTCAAATGTCGTTTGATTATCTTGGTGACAAATGGAAAGAGTATTTGCAACGTTCTGTAAGCGACTTGACATCGCTTCACCATAATCATTTCAAGGATACCGTTAGTGTGAAAGAGATGAGGGAGGCATTCTTCAAGAACAAAGACAAGCATGTTCTTGAATCTCCTTATGCGGGGTTCGATTCCGTGGTGTATATTGGAGGGTTTGGAGAAAATGCGATGCTTGTATCCCCATTGAAGCGGCATGCCAATAAAAAAATAAGAGAGTGCCGTGGGGTGTGGAGTTGGGCGGGACGTTATAGATTACTCCAGCTTTTAGACAAGAACGGGCTCCCACAAAAGCAACTCTTAGAGAAACTGAATGGTGACAAAAGACAGGAATGGTTGGATGGAGAAGTTCTCAAACTCGGAGAACCACGTTGGTACATGGGATTCGTCGTATCGCCGCGTCCCAATTGGGATGTTTATGACAAGGGACGATTAGTCATCAGGGTAGGTTATTCACCTAATAGTGAACCTGACTTTTTTACATTTGCCAACCTTACGAAAGTTGTTTTTGACGGCGATTGGTTTTCCTCAATTGATGCCGGTGCCAAGCTGTTGGGAATGTTACAGGGCATGCGGTCTTCGGTCCATGTGGACGATACTGAAAGGAAATTCTCGGTTTTATTATACGCTCGCCCTCAAACGAAGTATTCTCAGAAGGTCACTTATACATTAGAGTTGCTTCAGCCGGAGCATCCTGACAAAGAAACGGTGGAGTTGTTTCAAGACTTCAAGGGTTTTGTGGAACATATCCCTGCTCCAGCGTTTAAACCTTATTATACAACAGATTTCCGCATCTTGGCGGGGCGTTACTATCGGGTAACAGTCTCTAAATGTGGCTGGTTGGTTGAAGACTATTTTTCCACGCAGCAGTGAAACAAGATATAGATTTCATTTGATAAAAAATGCCAAATATAATCATAAAGAGCACTAAAAATTATGAAAAGAAAAATTACTTTGTCAACTCTTGAAGAGTTGTCCGGTGCCATTTCCCACAATGATTTGGCAAACTATTTAGGTGGCGGTTCTGGAAACTCTTACCGAGACCCTTATAACCTGTTGGCGGAATTAATTTAGTGCGTACTTAATTCTGCCAATAGGTTTTCCTTTAATATAATTTACATATTGCAAAGCGGTCATCGCACTAATTTTGCTGATGATTCTAGCAAACAGGCCGCAAGTGTTTTTGGCATAGTTTCTAATAACAAGGAATTGATCGTTCAGTTGCGAGAACAAAGTTTCAACTCTTTTTCTAGCCTTTGCGAACAAGTCAACAAATAACAGTTATAAGTCTAACCAGAGTCAACTTATACCAGGGAA
>JAUMXY010000028.1 GCA_030528885.1 Bacteroidales bacterium
TTTGTTGCTCAGGAACTTATAAATAAAGTTAAATCAAAGTGTTGCGGAATTAAGGGTTAACCTAATTAACTTAAAAATTTAATCACATGAAGAAACTCTTACTTTTTTCTTCACTTTTGGCATCAGCCATGGCTATGAATGCACAGGTAACGCCAAAGGTGCAACCAGAAAAACTCACAGACGGAAATGTGTATGTATTGGTGAACAAAGCCCAAAACAGCACGCAGTACATGAGCCGAACTTCTTGGGACGGCGCTCTCTATTTCTTAGGCAAAACAGACTCTAAGTATGCGGACCACACAGTCACAGCCATAGATAACGGCGATGGAACTTGGTCGTTCGTTCAGGCCGATGCAGTTGAAGACGAGGGCGAACCTACTTTCACTTACATGGGCATTCCCGAAGGGTCAGACAACCTCAACATCAAATCGACAGAGCCAGTAAAATGGATTGTCACTGCCAGTGACAAGCATGCAGGTTTCTACCAGCTTATGGCAGGCATTGGCAATAACCCCAATTGCCAGAACAAGCATCTGCACCTGAATGCGGGCTCTCAATATTTCGTCATCTCAGAGCCAATCAATGGAGGTCAGTGGTTCCCCGACTTTGCAGGAGGTGCTACGAAGACTGGAGAATATGACGAGAATGATGAAGAAATCATCACCATTAACGACTCAACCTCTTTCAACTGGGGTTTCCTCTCTCTTGAGAGCCTGCCAGCTTATTACGAAGACCTGATCTATTCTGGCGCCATCAATAAGTTCTATGCTGACTACTGCGACATAGAAGACTATGCAACAGGATTCCTTGCTACTTACAATGCTGTGGCAGAACTCTATAACAATGCCCAAAACATAGACGAGCTGACAGAGGCTGGCATCAGCGAGATGATTGACGCCAAAGTAGATTTGTACAAGAAAATTGAGGCAGCCATCATCCTGAACGAGACTGAAGACGCAGTTCTTGCAGCAGCTGTCACTTCTGCAAAAGCTGCATTTGACAGCAAGATTGCTGCTGCCGAAGTGCAGGATGCTATCCAGACCATCACAAAAGCAATGGAGAACTACTCATTGGGAGGTGGCGACATCACTTCACTTGGCCAGAACATGTCGTTTGAAGACCTTTCTGCTCAAGATGGCGGAATGACTTCAGGCATTGGCGCTCCTCCTGCAGGATGGAACGTTTACATCAATGGCAAGCAGGTGACAACAGCAGCTGAGGTGTCAGCAGCAGGCATCACAGGATGGCATGGTGTGAACGACGACAGCGATGGCGAAATCAAAGACGGCTCCATGTCTTACGGCATTTGGGTTAACTCTGTCCCAACCTTCGAGATTTCACAGACCATCGAAGGCTTGGAAACCGGTACTTACGAAATTACAGCAGGTCTGATGGCAGGCAGCAATGGCGGAGGTTCACGCCTAACCACCCAGCGCCTCTTCGGTAACCTCAACTCTACTTATTATGGCGGTGACTACGACTATAACCTCAGCGAGCTTGACAATTCTGAAGTTTTCAGTTTTGCTGGCAACGAGATTCTCACCACCGACCGCGAAATGCGCCCTGTAACAGTCAAGGCTTTCGTTTATGATGGAACACTCACCTTCGGCGTACGCACCGATGGCAACAGCAGCGCAGCTGTAGCTGGCATAGGTAATGGAGGTTCTGGCTGGTTCAAGACAGACAACTTTACTATCAAGAAGTTAGGCTACAATGCTGAGGACGCTCTCGACATCTACACGCATTATTCTGACATGCTCCTCGAGTACGAAGGAGAAATGATGGCTGCAACGGTTGCTGACGAGCTGAACGAGATTGTAGGCAACTTGGGTAGTCTGACAGCAGAAAGCCCTGCTGAAGAAATTATTGCTGGCATACTTGACGCCAAAGGTCTTCTCAAAGAAGTTGACGCTTCCATCAAAGACTATCAGAAGATAAGCGAGGCTTTAGACCAGCATTATCTCTATCTGGAACAATATGAAAGCAAGCTCGGAGCAGGACTCTACGGAGACGTCATCCAGGAAGTGCAGAACGCATACGACGACTGCTCTATCGATGGCACCGAGGCCGTTGACTCTATTCTCCTGATGCTCAACGAAGCATTGCAAGAATGCATTCAGTCTGACAACATCGAAGAAGGCGACATTCTCACCGAATACATCAAGAATCCTTCTTTCGAAGACCTTACAGCACAGGGCGGAAACAACTCAGACGGCTCTGCAGCTCCTCCAACAGGATGGGAAATCTACATGGAAGGTGCACAGGTGACTACTGCCGCAGAAGTTAGCGCTGCCACCGGCGGAACATGGTGTGCTATCAATAGCGGCGACAACCTCAGCGATGTTTATGACGCTGACGGCAACCCTGTCACCAACCAGTACACTGACGGCGAACACCTCTGGGGACTCTGGTCAAACAAGGTTCCTGTAGTTGAACTTTCTCAGACCATCAAGGGACTTCCTGCTGGTCAATACACGCTCACAGCAGACATCGTCGTTCAGAACGACTGGGCTGGCGCCAACCTTGGCATGCAGCGCCTCTTCGCCAATGACTATGTTGTGATGTTTGGCGCCGAGACCGACTACATCCAGAATGCTGACGAACTGCTTTACACCACATTCCCTGAAGACGTGCTTATGGCAGCAGAGATTGACGGACTGGCAGGCGAAGCAACAGTGAAGCACCTTAACTACGCAGGCAACTACAAGAACGAGAACTATGGTGCATCCGGCATCCCATACACAACAACACTGGTGTTTGGTCTTGCTGAAGATGGTGATGTCACATTAGGTTTCCGCTCAAGCCGCATCAGCGCTGTTGACGGACAGCTCTCTGGACAGGCTTCACTGGGTTGGTTCAAGCTGGATAACTTCACGCTTACTTACGACTCGGCAACAGTCCCTGCCGGTGCTGAAATCAACGCTGGCGCAACAGGCATCGACGCAACAGAAAACGCAAACGAAGCAACAGCTGTTGAATTCTACTCTATCAATGGAGTTCGCCTCGCTGCTCCACAGAAGGGCATCAACATTGTCAAGATGAGCGACGGCACAGTATCTAAAGTTCTTGTCAAATAAGAAGCATAAACATATCTAAAAGAGGAGGGATGCTCAAATATCAGCATCCCTCCTTTTTTGGCATTTCAAAAGACATATTGGGATTCTGTACAACATCATTGACAAAAAAGTATCTTTTATATCGTGCATTCCCCCATTTTTTCGTATTTTTGCAAATAAATAACTAACCAATTAAGACCTAATATGAGTAAGTTTTTATTTACCTTTATTCTTGCAAGCTTATCCGCTTGCTTTACCTATGCACAGCAGGACATGGCGACTTTCCGCACATGGGCTATGACTCCACCTATGGGATGGAACTCCTGGGACTGCTACTATTCGTCTGTCACAGAGAAAGAAGTGATGCAGAACGCACATTATCTGGTTGACAACGACCTCGTTAAACATGGATGGGAATATGTAGTGATAGACATACGATGGTACTGCAACCACCCATCGCTTGGCGGAGGCTACTACAACCAGAATGGCACGCAAGACTATGTGCTGGACGAGCACGGACGTTACCTGCCCTCGCCTACACGCTTCCCATCGGCGATGGTCAATGGTGTAAACAAAGGATTCAAGGCTATTGCCGACAGCCTGCATAACATAGGTCTGAAACTGGGCATCCACATCATGCGAGGCGTGCCCAAGTCGGTGGTCGGCTCGAGCTACAAGCTGAAGGGCAGCGAGAGTACGCCATGGGCAAGTGTCTATAATGGAACTACGCCACCCTGCACTTGGCTGAAGGATAATCTGCTGGTAAGGAATAATGAATATGGGCAGCTCTACTATAACAGCATCATGGACTTGTATGCCGAATGGGGAGTAGACTTTATCAAGGTGGACGACATTGCTCGACCTTTTTACACGGATGAAATCCGCATGATTCGCAAAGCGATTGACCAGACGGGGCGACCCATCGTGCTGTCGCTGAGCCCAGGAAAAACTCAATACCGCTATGCCGAGCTGTGTCTGGAGAATGCTAACATGTGGCGCATGATGGACGACCTGTGGGACAACTGGGCGCATGTGGATGCTGTCTTTGCCGAAGCGAATGAATGGAGCAAGCATTACCGCCCAGGCAATTATGCCGACTGCGACATGCTGCCGCTCGGACAGATTTCCATGACCATTGAGGACAAGGGATATGCTGGCGCGGACGGGGGACGATGGACGAACTTGACAAAGGATGAGCAGCGCACGCTGATGACGCTCTGGGGCATCTGCCACTCTCCGCTCTTCTTTGGCGGTGAGATGACGAAGAATGACGACTTCACGCTGTCGCTGATGACGAATGAGGAATATCACCAGATGCACAAGTATGGCGTAGATGCTCATCAGGTGATGGACGACAAAGACAAGGGACATACGGTGTGGACTTCAGTGGACCCTGCAACGGGCAACCGCTATCTGGCGATGTTCCAGAGGGACAACACGCAATGGGTGATTGGCAACAAGGCACTGTACAAGTCAGAAACAGTGGCATACACGACTGACGGGCATGCCGCAGAAGTGGACATTGAATGGCCTGAGGGGGAGAAAACGCTTGTGCTGGTGGTGGACGACGGCGGCGATGGATTCAACTATGACCATGGTGACTGGATTAACCCTACTCTTGTGCTGCGCGACGGGACGGAAGTGGAGCTGACCGGCAAATACAAGTCGCGCGAATTCACTGAATCTTATTTCAACCGCGTGCGAGAGAACAGGAATGTAGACCACGGTGGAACCATGAAGGTGATGGGGAAAAGCTATAGCCGAGGATTTTCGACTGATGCGAACGCGGCTATCTTCTTTACTATCCCTGACGAGATGGATGTGGTGCGGTTTAAGGCGCTGGCTGCTGCCGACGATTCTGGCATAGGACAAACAGGGGCAACAACCTCTGTGCGGTTTATGGTCTTTGCGCAGAATCCATTGATGGCTGAGCAGGACGGCTCTGCTGCACGTTCGGGGCTCATCTCGAGGACGGGGAAGAAATCCGCTGTGCTGGAAGCTGACATATCGGAGGCGGAGCAGCTGAAGATCGTGGTGAATAACCATGGCGACGGATTTGACTATGACAGGGCGAACTTGGTGGAGCCTGTTTTGATTGACAGCAAAGGGAATGAGATCTCGCTGACAACGCTCTCTCCCCTCTCCTACACATCCCAATGGGGCAGTCTGAAGACTAACAAGAATGTGGAAGGGGGCACGCTGCGTGTGGACGGCAAGGCTTACGCTACAGGATTGGGCATGAATGCTGAATGTACGCTGGTGTATGAACTTCCTGAAGGGCACGATTACAGGACGTTCAGGGCTATCTGCGGTTATGACTCGAGCTGCGACAGAGACAATCCTGCCTCTACGGGTACGACGATGGAATTTGTGGTGCAGGTGACGTGCAATGAGCATATCCGTGTTGACCTGACGGGGCTGGGCTATGAGGAAAACGAGACTGTGCCTGTGTATGACATTTGGGAAAGAAAGGTACTGGAGCCAGTGAGGGGCTGCATCGATGTGAAGGTGCCCAGTCATGGCGTAAAGCTGTACCGTCTGGGCGACAACAGGGCTGACGGCATAGAGAAGGTGGAGGTGAACACGGAAAGGGACGAAGAAGGTGACGGGACAGTTCACAGAGGCGAGGGGAGATATGACTTGCTGGGGCGTGCTGTATCGGAGGGGACGAAGGGCTTTGTCCTGACCAGCAGCAAGAAATTCTTTCTCCGTTGACCATACTTGGGGCTTTTTCCTTCTTACAAATACATTTTCTGAAATGGTGCTTAATTACATTTGGATTGGATTTTTCTTGCTGGCGGCTGTATGTGCCGTTGTGCAGTGCGTGGGCGGCAACACGGGCGTGTTTGCCGACATGATGGGTTCGACGTTCAGCAATGCGAAGACGGCATTTGAGATTTCGCTGGGACTGACGGGGGTGCTGTCGCTCTGGATGGGAGTAATGAAGATTGGGGAGCGGGGCGGCATGGTAGAGCTGTTGTCGAGGGGGCTGAGCCCGCTGTTCTCGCGTCTGTTTCCCGACATTCCGAGGGGGCATGCGGCGACGGGGCACATCTTCATGAACTTGGCAGCGAATATGCTGGGGCTGGACAATGCGGCGACCCCGTTGGGTCTGAAGGCTATGGAGAGCATGCAGGGGCTGAACAGGGAGGGGAATGCGACGCTGGCTGAGAGAGGCGTGATTTCGGCAGAGGAGGCTGAGCGGAGGAATGCTACGGCGAGCAATGCGATGATTATGTTTCTGGTGCTGAACACATCGGGGCTGACAATCGTGCCTGTGTCTATCATGGTGTATCGTGCGCAGATGGGGGCTGCTCAGCCTACGGATGTGTTTGTGCCCATTCTGCTTGCCACACTGGCATCTACGCTAGTGGGAGTGGTGGCTGTGAGCATATGGCAGCGCATCAATCTGCTGCAGCCTGTACTGCTGGGCTCGCTGGGCGGCTTGTGTGCGCTGACGGCAGGGTGCGTATGGGGCTTGAGCCAGATGGACAGGAGCATGGTGGATGAGGTGAGTTCGCTAGTTGCCAATGTGATTCTGTTTGGCATTGTCTTGACATTCATCATTGCGGGGATGTGGAGAAGGGTGAATGTGTATGAGGCTTTCATTGAGGGGGCGAAGGATGGTTTTGCCACGGCTGTGAGAGTTATCCCTTATTTGGTGGCGATTCTGGTTGCGATAGGCGTGTTTCGCGCCAGCGGGGGGATGGACATCCTGATGGGCGGCATCGAGTGGTGTGTGGAGGCATGCGGCGGAGACACGGACTTTGTGGCTGCACTGCCTACGGCGTTGATGAAACCGCTGTCGGGGGCTGGAGCGAGGGGCATGATGGTGGACACGATGGCCGCGTGTGGCGCTGACTCGTTTGCGGGCAGGCTGGCATGCATCTTCCAAGGGTCGACGGACACTACTTTTTATATCCTTGCGGTGTATTTCGGGTCGGCAGGCATACGTCACACGCGGCATGCGGTAGTGTGCGGCTTGCTTGCTGATGCTGCGGGCATTGCTGCTGCCATTGGCGTAGCATACCTTTTCTTTGGATAGGAAGGGGGATTCTTTTAATTAAGGAAAGTTCTTACAACCCCATCGACTTTTTTGTTTTATTCCTTCGCTCTTAAGTAGGCTTTGGCTGTGCCGAAACGGAGATTGAAGTCGATGCGGACGGGCATGTGGCGCTCGTCGTCGGTGACATAAAAGCGGAGAAGCTCTTTCTCTGCTTCTTTTTCTTCGTAGTCGAGCAGGGTGAAGACGAGGCAACGATAGGTGTTGCCGTCGTTGGCTTTCCAGTCTTGGTTGCCGCGATAGACAAGGGTCTGCATCTCTACTTTTGTGCCTGTGGCCATGGGGAAGTGGATGCGCTGACCTACGGTATAGTGGCGTGTGCTGAAGGTGCGGGCAAGGGAAAGGATAGAAAGCATGTCGTAGTTGCAGTCATCTGACTCGTAGTGATGCTCTGACCATTGCCCGTGGCGATTGCGGTAACGCTGCGCTACGTGGCTCCGCCCCTGAGGATAGGTGTAGCTGACCTCGTCGACGGTATAACGCTTGCCCTCGAGCGCGCCCTTGCGAAAATAGAGGGGGACGAGTTGGGGTGTGGTATAGCTGACGAGGGTGTCGCGCATGGTGAAGACGAGATCGCAGCGGCGGTTGCTGGTGAAGAGCAGGTCGGTGCGCAGGGCTGGCTGCCCCTGATAGGTTGCTTGGCTGACAGTGTAGTGTGCCGCTCCGCATTTCACCCAGATGAAGTTCCAATGGAAATAAAGGTCATAGGTCAACTGCTCGCCTGCCTTGAAGGCTGTGTTCTCTCGAGGACACTGTGCATGGAGGCTGGTGAAGGAGAGCAGAAGGGAAAGGAGGGAGAGGAAGCGAAGCATGGTCATTCGAGCAGGGTGGAGTCGCTGACGATGAAGACTACGCTGTCAACAGCCTGAGCTGCATCTGACGGCTGTGCCTGAGGCAGCTGCGTCTGTGTGTAGGACAGGTAGAGAAAGGCGAAGACGCAGCCCAGCACGAGGATGCCGAGAAAGAGCATGCCAAACAGCATATAGCGGTTGGCCTGAGTGGCGCGATTGTTTCTTAATGCCATAGGCGTATCTTATTTTCCTAATAGTTTGTGATATTCGTCGAGGTCGCCCAGCAGCGTGATGGCTTTTTCAAGCTGGGCATCGCCCTTGAGCGACTCCTCTATCTTGCCCGACTGGTAGCTGTAGCGCTTGACCACTTCCTGCGCCATCAGCTTGCGGATGTCGTCTCGCTTGCGGTCCATCTCGAGGTCGAGGTTGTGGGTCAGTTTCTTCTCCAATGCATCAAATTCGGCTCTCGCCTCTTCATAATAACCTTCCAGTTCGGCAGTCTGTTTCAGTGCCTTAAATCTCGCCTCGCTCATGCGATCATACTTGAAGCCGCTGTCCTTGACCATAGACTTAAACTCCTCGTAATCGGCATCTGTTATGACAAAGTCCTTGATGGCAGGGATAGTGGGATGCTGCTGAAAGTAGCGGGTACCCCAGTCAATCAGCACGTCATCAGTGGACAGGTAAATCAGGATGGTAGAGAGGATCGTGTCGTTAGAGTTGTTGACAAAACGCCCCGAAACAGCATAGGGATAGAACGAGGTGTTGCCTGCAAGATGCTGCGGGGCTGCCACATCGGGCATGATGCCGCTGCCCTCAGTCACTTCGCGGCCGCCAGCTGTACGGAACAGCGTCTTCAGGCTGTCACGCTTTTCTGCCTTCTTGCCTGTAGTGCGATAGGTCTCTGCATCTTTCCTCCGCTGCTGGTAGTCTATAGCCTGGATGCAACGACCCGAGGGGATGTAGTATTTGGCGGTGGTGAGCTTCAGACTCCCATTGTAAGGCAAGTCTCGAGGACTCTGTACAAGCCCCTTGCCGAAGGTCTTGTCGCCAACGATAACAGCACGATCGAGGTCTTGCAGCGAACCTGCCACAATCTCGGAAGCGCTGGCAGAACTTCCATCCACCAGAATGGCCAGCGGTATATCGAGATCCAAGGGTTCGTTTTGTGTTGTATAAGAAGTGCTGGCAGCTCGAATCTTCCCCTTCGTTTCCAATATCTTTACTCCTTTGGGAACAAACAGATTGACAATCTCAACGGCTTCGTTCAGCAGTCCGCCACCATTGTTGCGCAAGTCTATGACAATGCTCGCAGCCCCTTTCTCCTTGAGGGTGATGACCGCTTTCCTGACATCCTTTGAGCAGCCCTCCGTAAACTCGTTCAGACTGATATATCCCACATTGCCCCTAAGACCATAATAAGGAATAGCGGTCTTCTTGATGCTGCGCCGAGTAATCTTGAAATCACGCGCCTTCTTCTCTCCTGGCCGTTGGACACGGAGCACGAAAGTAGTGCCTGGCTCGCCGCGCAGCAACTCGCTGACTTCAGCGGTGCTCAGTCCCTTCAGGTCCTTGTCATCTATCTTCAGCATCACATCGCCGACCTGCAGCCCCACTTCTGCAGCAGGCATATCGGGATAAGGCTCATAGACAATGACTGTGGAGTCTTCACGCTGACGAATGATGGAGCCGATACCGCCATACTTTCCTGTGGTCATCAGCTTCAAATCGCTCATATCTTCTTCAGGGAAATACATCGTGTAGGGATCAAGCTCCGCAAGCATCGCATCAATGCCTATCCGTATGATTTTCTCCGCTTCCAACGAGTCTACATAGAAGAGGTCCAGCTGCCGATAGATGCTGTTGAAGACATCTAAATTCTTAGCAACCGAAAAATTGTGCTCTGTCTGTGACCACGACGGCATCCATGCCATCACAGATAATAATAAGATTAACGTCTTTTTCATCGATATGAGTTATTTCTTGCAAAGGTACATAATTTAATTAGTAAAGAGGAATGAGAAATGAGGAATTTTGTCTTTCAGATTGTTTTTTCACCAAATTAAACATTTAACAATCGCAACCTCACATCTATTTCCCAATTCTTTCTTACCTTTGCAACATGGAAAAGAAGGAACAAGACAGGATTGTGCGCCGCTATTACCAGTATCTGAAGCTGGAAAAGGGTTGCTCGGCCAACACGATTGATGCATACATGAGAGACCTCGACAAATTCCTGAATTTCATTAAGGAAGAAGGGAAGGACTTCATGACTGCCCAGCTTGAAGACATGCACAATTTCTCAGCACTCATGACAGACATCGGCATCAACCCCGTCTCGCTTTCTCGCATCCTTTCTGGAATCAGAAGCTTCTACCATTTTCTTGTGCTTGGCGACATCATAGACGCCAACCCCACCGAATTGCTGGAATTTCCCAAGAAGCCGCAGCATCTGCCCGACGTTCTGTCCGTAGAGGAAATCGACTTGCTGGAAGCGCAAATCGACCTGAGCCAGCCTGAAGGCCAGCGCAACAAGACCATCATCGAGATGCTGTTCAGCTGCGGTCTGCGTGTGAGCGAACTGGTCAACCTTAAAATCAGCAACCTCTACCTTAACGAAGGATTCATCAAGGTGGAAGGGAAAGGGTCAAAACAAAGACTCGTGCCCATTTCAGAGAAAGCCATACACGAAATCGAGCTCTATACTCTTGAACGTAATCTCATATCCACATCTCCTGAGCATCAAGACTTTCTCTTCATCAGCAGACGCCGCAAAAAGCCCTTGACACGCGTCATGGTCTTCCTTATGCTCAAGGAACTCGTGGCCAAGGCTGGCATACCCAAGGCCATCTCTCCACACACGCTGCGCCACTCGTTTGCCACCTCGCTGCTGGAAGGGGGAGCGAACCTGCGAGCCATTCAAGCCATGCTGGGCCATGAATCTATCGCTACCACGCAAATCTACACCCACATCGACACAACACATCTGCGCAAGGAAATTCTCGAACACCATCCGAGAAATATGAAGAAGTGAAAAAGGCAAACAGCCGTACAAAAACCAGCGATTGCTTTCTACGTTTATAAAGCGTACCCCTCGGGTCCGATGCAGTGGACCCGAGGGGTACGGCATAGGGGACCCGAGGGGTACACCTTATAGGAGCTATGCCACAATTTCCTTCTTATTACCTCAGACTGAAACAAATTCAACGCTTTTCGGCGAGAACCTCTCCATTCTGCTCCGTCTTGCGAGCAATGCCCTTTGCCACAGCATACGCAGTTGTCCATGCAGCCTGAAAATTGAAGCCACCAGTCACTCCGTCAATGTCAAGCACCTCGCCCGCATAGAAGAGATTGGGGCGCTGCTTCGACTCCAGCGAAAGTTTGTCAACACTTTCAAGCGACACACCGCCACAAGTGACGAATTCTTCTTTATAATGGCTTCGTCCGTCAATATGATAAATATCGCTGGTTAGCAAACTGACAAGACGATTCATGTTTCTCTTTCCCAATTCACCGCATCGCCTACCTTGCAGCTGCACCTTCCCGAGCAAATACGACCACAAACGTGCCTGCAGCTGATAGGGGCGGACATTCTCTATGAGTTTCTGAGTATTCCTGTCCATCAGGTCGGACAGATGCAAACCCACGGCTTCTGCATTGCTTTCGCCTACCCAATTGACAAGCAGCGGCGACTGGTAGTCACATTCTGCCAAAAGACGTGCCGCATGGCTGGAAAGCTTCAAAATAGCAGGACCGCTCATGCCCCAATGAGTAATGAGAAGCGGACCTTGCACACGAAACTTGGTGCCAGGAATGCTGGCGATGGCATTCTCCACAACGGTTCCCGTGAGCGCCGTCAGCAGGGTATCGTTGATATTGAATGTGAACAGGCTGGGCACACAGCCTTCACCCTTGGGCGTACCGCCAATAGTGACAGCTACATAATCGAACTCGGGGAAAAGCGACTCGGGAGATTCTATCTTCTCGCCCAAACGCAGCAGAATTCCATGACGGGCTGCCTCACGAAGAAAACAATCAATGATGACACGGCTGTCCTGAGCCTGGGGAAACACACACTGATCTGGCTGTATCGTCAAAGGTACTCCGTGACTCTCAAACCATTGATAGGCATCCTGCGGACCAAACTGCTTGAAGAGCCGCTTCAGAAGTGTAGCACCTCGCGGATAAACCTGCCTGAGATCGGTAACATCGGCAAAAGAGTTGGTGCAGTTGCATCTGCCACCCCCAGAAATTCTCACCTTTGACAGCACTTTGTTCTGCCTCTCAAAAATGACAACTTCCAGCTCTGGCATCATCTCTTTGGCATTGATAGCCAAAAAGAATCCCGCAGCTCCACCGCCAACAATTGCAAGTCTCATTCAGTGCCTTTTGCTTTCTCCAACGCCTCATTGATATTCTGACAGATGTTCTCCTCTCCAATCAGCTCACAAAAGCCGTTCTTCTCCAAAACACCTCGCACATAGTCATTTACACCCGAAAGAATAATCTTTATCTTTTCCTTCTTCGACATCTCGATAAGATTGGTCAGGTTGTGGATGCCCGTAGAATCAATGAAAGGAACCTTGCGCATACGAATGATACGTACTTGAGGGCGCTCTTTCATCTGAGCCATCACCTCCTCAAACTTATTGGCAATGCCAAAGAAATACGGTCCGTTGATTTCATACACCTCCACATGGTCAGGAATCGCCAAATGCTCTACGCTTGGATTGCCAGCCAAGTCTGTCTCTGCCATCGGGTCAATTTCATCATCATCGGTAAGCACACTCACCTGGGTAGTTTCCGCCATGCGACGCATGCACAGCAAACAAGCAATCACCAGACCCACCTCAATGGCAATGGTCAGGTCGAAGATGACCGTAAGAATGAAAGTCAACCACAGCACAAACGTATCACTCTTAGGATTATGAATCATCTCACGTATAGTGCGCCAACCGCTCATGTTGTAGCTGACCACCACAAGCACACCGGCCAAGCACGCCATAGGGATATATTTGGCATAAGGCATCAGGAAGAAATAGATGAGCAGCAGCACGATGGCATGAATGATGCCAGCCACAGGAGTCTTGCCGCCATTGTTGATGTTCGTCATCGTGCGGGCAATGGCGCCCGTAGCCGGGATGCCGCCGAATATGGGGCAAAGAACATTGGCGATGCCCTGCCCTATCAGCTCTTGGTTGGAATTATGCTTCTTGCCAATGATGCCATCAGCAACGGTGGCGGAGAGCAGGCTCTCAATAGCGCCAAGCACAGCTATGGTAATGGCTGGAGAAACAAGGTCTTTCATGCTTTCCCAGCTCAGCGGTGGCATAACCGCATCTGGCATTGAAGGATTAATGTTGAAGCGGTCGCCAATTGTATCCACATGAATGCCAAAGTAGTTAGTCATGACAATGCCTGCAAGCGTCATGACCACAATGGCAACAAGCGAGCCTGGCACCTTCTTGCTCACCAAAGGCATGCAGGCAATGATGAGAATGGAGAAAATGCCCACCAAGGAAGTCGCCAAGTCGATGGTACTGAAATTCTGGAAATAGCAAAGCCACTTCTCGATGAAATCGGCAGGCACTTCACCCTCAATGCGCAATCCCAGCAAGTCCTTCACCTGAGTGGAAAAAATCGTCAGCGCAATACCGCTGGTAAAGCCGACAATGATAGGATAAGGTATATAACGAATGATGGCTCCCAGCTTGAGCACACCTAACAGAATCAAAAAGATACCCGCCAGCACCGTAGCGACTGCCAACCCTGTGAGGCCAAACTCTTGGATGATGCCGTAGATGATGATGATGAAAGCGCCCGTAGGACCGCCTATCTGCACACGGCTTCCGCCAAAAGCGCTGATGGCAAAACCTGCAATGATGGCTGTTAGAATACCCTTCTCTGGCGAAACGCCTGATGCGATGCCAAACGCAATGGCAAGCGGAAGGGCGACGATGCCCACAATGATGCCCGCCATCAAGTCGGCAGTAAACTTCTCCTTACTGTAATTCTTGAGCGTGTAGTACAGCTCTGGCTTAAAAGGATGTACCCCTTTCATAACTCCTAAAATCTTTTTACTTTATTTTTTATTATTCTGAAAACAAATCCTATATGATACAGCACCGTCGGCACCAAACCATAGTGCTTTGCCATGATGCTGAAACGTTCCTGCAGCGACGCCCGATGATTGGCGGTCGTCATGCCCTCATGCAAATAGTCCGTCAACGGCTCTCTCACATACACATTCATCATGCCACGCCGTTCCCCTTCCTGCATGCAGCGGATGCACCAATCAAAGTCTGCAGAAAACCTGTATGACAAATCATAAGGCAGGGCTATGCTCCTGTTGATGTAGAAAGACTGGTGACAGACAAGCATGCCCGAACGGAACGAACGCCAAGTGAGCACGTCAGGCGGAGTCAGATGACGAGGACGAAGAAAACGGCCATCATCATCTACAATATGAGTATCGCCATACACCAAGCCCACGGCAGCAGCATCCCCCACAGCGAGAATAGCCTGCACCACACGCGCTATCGTATCCTCATCATGCAGCTTATCTCCAGCATTCAGGAAACAGACGAAATCACCCGTTGCCAACTTCAACCCCTTGTTCATCGCATCATACAACCCTCTGTCTGGCTCACTGACGATGACTGCAGCAGGGTACTCCCTAGCTATCGCCACCGTCCTGTCCTTTGACGCACCATCTATCACCACGTGTTCGATAGAGGGATAAGTCTGCCGCGCAACGCTCTCCATGGTACGGCAGATGGTCGCCTCGGCATTGTAAGTGACTGTGATGACGCTAATTTTCATACACTTCTATATATTTACGAGCCACAGCACTCTCGCTGTAAGAACTCAGCACCTTCCGACGCGCCTCATTGCTCAAAGCAGCATAGTCGGCAGCCAGAGCCCACATGATGCCATCGGCAAAATCATGCGCGTCCTGATAGTTAGCCACGTACCCATTTGTCCGATGGTCTATCATCTCGGGAATGCCGCCCACATCAAAGCCTATACAAGGGATGCCGCACGCCATCGCTTCCATGATAGTGTTCGGCAAATTGTCCTGCAACGACGGCGTCACATAGAAATCAACCGCATTGTAAAGCTTCACCATCCTGTTCGGGTCACTCACATAGTCAACAGAAATCATGTCAAACGGCACCATCCTGCGCACATTCTCAGCCTCTCCGCCCACCACCACAAGCATGATGCGCTCAGCATATTGAGCATCCCTCTTCCCTATCAGCTGCAATGCCTCCACCAAGAATCGGAAGCCTTTCCTTTCATCCGTAATTCGCTGACACCCAAACAGCAGCAGGTGCTTATCCTGCGGCAGTCCCAGTTCTTGCCTTGCCTGTCCCTTGTCGCAAGGACAGAACAAGTCCGTATTGATAGCATTAGGAATGCTCACCACCCGATGCCCCTGCGTCAGCCTCGATTCTCTCGCCAAGTCCGCCATCCACTGGCTGCATCCCACAAACGTGATGCGCGCATCGCTGTATATTCGCAGTTTCTGCCGAAACACCCGTTGCGCCAAGTCACCCAGCACGCCACCCCTCATCAGGTCACAGTCCCGACACAACGTCTTATATTTCTCGCATTCGCCCGAATAATGGCACACACCCGTAAAGAACCACTGGTCATGCATCGTCACCACGACCTTTTTTCCCGAGCGCAACACCCTCTCCATCGTCGGCAGCGACAGAAAACCCTGATTTATCCAGTGTAGATGCACAACCTCCGCACGCTGAAATTCAGGATGTTCCACTATATCAAAGCCGCTATTGGCAATATCCACCAGGAACAGCCCCTTGCGTTTGAACCCATTCGCCATGAAGATGCACATCCTTTCCCAGAGAAACTTAAACGGTTTCGTCCAGCTCGAACCGACAGGCATCACCGTCAGGTGGTCAGTCTGCTTGTCACGCACCAGCATTTTAGCCTTGACACCATTTTTCTTCAAGGCCTGCATCAGTCGGCTCGCCGCAATCGCCGCGCCCCCGACACATTCAGATGTATTAACAATAAGAACCCTCATGTTGCAAAACGCCTGCAAAGTTACATAATATAATTAAGAAATGGGGAGGGGAGAGGGGAAAAACCACCTTTTCAAAACAAATCTTACTTATTTTTGAAAAAAGATGGAGGGAAAGAGGAGAGAATTGGGAAAAAAGTTATACCTTTGCAGTGCTTTCAATGAAAAGCATTCTGCTTCAGTAGCTCAGTTGGTTAGAGCACATGACTGTTAATCATGGGGTCGTTGGTTCAAGCCCATCCTGAAGCGCAGAAAAGGGAGGTTCCAGATTGGCACTTCCCTTCTTCATTATCTTTATACAATCCTAACAGGACATTGGAAGGGCAGCGGATATTGCTCCTACAATCAACCCGTTCTCAACCCTTTCTCCAGAAGCTGCGGGTACAAAGAATCGCAATTGGGAAGATTTCCAAACGCCCTATCAACATCAAAAAAGAACATACATATTTAGCAACAGGAGAGAGAATAGCCCACGAATGGGATGGTCCATAATATCCCATGCCTGGACCGACATTGCTAATGCTTGACATCGCAATGCCAAATGCCTCATAATAGTCAAAACTTGGCCGCACCTCATTAGGGGAAACGCCATTCAAAGCCAATATAAATGCTCCGAGAAAAAGCGCAACAACAAAGAGAGCCACAAATCCCAAAAGAGTCTGCACAACACTTGAAGGCACAATATTCTCATTGATTCTCACAGGAATCACAGCACGAGGATGAAGAATGCGTATAAATTCATTCTTCAGCACTCTGTAAACAATGCTCAGACGGATACACTTGACGCCTCCGCTGGTACTGCCCGAACATGCACCGGCAAACATCACAAAAAGCAGCACCGGCATCAGCTGAACAGGCCAAAGCGTATAGTCCACAGTGGCAAGTCCCGTCGTCGTCTGCAGAGAAATCACCGTGAAAAGACTTTGCCTGATAGCATATTCCACCCCATATCCAGGGACTTCGACAGCCAGCGTAACAGCACATGCCAACGATGCTCCCAATACGATAATCAGATAGGTGCGCAATTCCATATTGTCAAAGAACTTCTTCACCTTGCCCTTCAAAATCGTATAATATATTAATGTGTAATTGATACCCGACACAAACATAAAGAAAATCAGCACATATTCAATTGCTGGAGAATGATAGTATTCACCCAAGAGAGAAGAATGCGTACCGTATCCTCCCGTTGCCGTGGTGCACAGCGAATAATTGACAGCATCAAACAAAGGCATTCCGCACATCAGCAGCGCAATCACACACAGCAGCGTCAACGCAATGTACACTCCGCCTATCCAACGGACAGCAATAGAAATTCTCGGATGCACCTTGTCATGCAGGGGACCCGTAGATTCTGCCGCAAAAAGCTTCACCTCCCCCACTCCGAAGGCAGGAAGTATCGCTATAGTGAAAAACACAATTCCAATACCGCCAATCCATTGCGTCAAACTTCTCCAGAAAAGGATGCCATGAGGCATAGAGTCAACATCATCAATGATGGTTGCCCCCGTACTTGTAAAGCCTGACATGGTCTCAAAAAAGGCACTGGCAACATCAGGAACATGATTGCCCAGCAAAAAAGGAAGCATTCCAATCAGGGTAAACAAAACCCAGATGAAAGAAACGATGATATATCCATCTTTCCTGCCCATGCTCTTGCCGGCGTTCCTACCCAGCAGCACCCCTAATCCACCCAACAGCAAAGCGACACAGATAGGCAAAACGAAATCGTCCATACCTTCTCCATAAATCCAGCAGACAAGCTGACACAAGAACATCAGCCCCGCCTCTATGAAGAGAAGGAAACCGAGTATTCTTGTTATGAGTCGCCAATTCAGCATTGAAACCACGTATATTTTCTCTATTTGAAATACTTATCCAATATCTTCAGCGTGTTTCCTGTACAGAAGACCACCACCTTATCGCCAGCCTGAAGCTGTGTCCGTCCGCCCACCAACATAGATTTTCCATCACGCGACATTCCTCCGATGTTTACGCCTCTTGGGAAATTCATCTCCATAATCATGCGTTTCGTAACCTTTGAGCCAGGTTTGACGACAAACTCCGCCACATCAGCATTTCCAATAGCCAGCATTTTCACATTATCCACATCGCCCTTCAGCAGCATTCGGTAAATATGGCTCGCAGCAATAATCTTCTTGTTGATAATTGTTCCTATGTCAAGGTCGTTCGCCATATCAAAATAGTCCAGATTCTCCACCTGCGCTATAGTCTTCCTGATGCCTCTTCGCCTTGCAGCCACACAGGCAAGAATATTCTGCTGGTCATTTTCCGTCAGCGCAATGATTGCCTCCGTATTGCCATATCCCTCATCATTTAGCAGGTCAATATCATATCCCTCCCCTTCAATAATCATCGTTTTGGAAGACACCAGCGAAAGCAGCTGCTCTATGCGCTTAGGGTCTGACTCTATAATCTTCACGCCTTTATGTATGGCATTCAATTTCCAGCTGGCACGCACCGAAAGCTTTCCTCCTCCAATCAGCAGGCTGTTCTTCACAGCGGGATAGTCATCCTTGCCCGTCAGATGCCTGATTTCCTCCAGTTTGTCCTTCGTAGTCATAAAGAACACCAAATCACGCGGAAGAATCCTCTCGTCTCCATGCGGACTGATGGTTTCACTATTACGCTTGATAGCCACCACATGGAAGTTATGCCCATGTTTCATGCCTATTTCCTTCAAGGTATAGCCTACCAGCTGATTGTCCTTATTGCTGATTTCCTTGTCATAGATAGGATGCGCATCATGCATTTTCACACTCAACAGCAATAACTCGCCCGCATTAAATTCCCAAAGCTGGCGCACCCAACTGTATCGTGAACTTGCCGCGATATCTTCAGCAGCAAGCAACTCTGGATAGATGAGCGACTCCACGCCCATGCTCCTAAAAAGCTCTTCGTTTTCAGGGCGCATATACTCATAATTATCCACCCTTGCCACACTCTTCTTCGCTCCCAGCTGCTTAGCAAGCATCGCGCAAGTGAGGTTCTCGCTTTCATTTGGAGTAACAGCTATGAACAAATCGGCATTCTTCACCTCAGCATCCTTCAATCCCTGAATAGATGTTGGCTGTCTCACCAATGTCATAATATCCAAATCGTTGTTCAGCCGATGCAATCTTCCCTCATCAGCATCTATCAGCACGACATCCTGATCATCATTCGACAACATCCGTGCCAGATGGGTTCCCACAGAACCCGCTCCTGCAATAACAATCTTCATGACAATACCTCCGCAATGCTTAAGGCATCCATGTGGCAAGTCCGCCTCAACTCAGCAATCGTGCCATGTGTGACAAATTCGTCAGGGATGCCAATACGTTTTACTTCTATTGGATAATGATGCTCTGCAAAGAACTCAAGCACAGCGCTTCCAAGCCCTCCCGACAATGCTCCGTCCTCCACCGTCACAACCTTTTTGAACTTCGTACCCACCTCATGCAACAATTCCTCGTCTATTGGCTTCAAGAAACGCATATCATAATGAGCTATGTTCAATGTCGCCTCCGGGCGGTCTTTCAACGATGCCAACTCTGCAATGGAAATGGCCTTCTGCACCTCCGTACCAATAGGTCCAAGACTCAATACTGCTATTTCCTCTCCATCTTTCAGCTTCCTTCCCTTTCCCACTGGCAGTTCTTCAAACTCACAGCGCCAATCTACAGTATTGCCACTTCCACGAGGATAACGAATGACAAAAGTTCCTTTATCCGGCAATTGCCCTGTGTACATCATATTCCTCAATTCTGGCTCGTTTAGCGGCGAAGCAATGGTCAAATTGGGTATAGGGCGCAAAAAAGCAAGGTCGTAAGCTCCATGATGAGTAGAGCCATCCTCCCCTACCAGTCCTGCGCGATCCAGACAAAGCACCATATTCAGGCGCATTGTTGCCGCATCATGTATAATGTTGTCATAGGCACGCTGCATGAACGATGAGTAAATATTGCAGAACGGCATCAACCCATCCTTAGCCATGCCACCAGAGAAGGTTACGGCATGCCCCTCGGCAATGCCCACATCAAAAACACGTCCAGGCATGGCATTCATCATGATATTCATCGAGCAGCCCGTAGGCATAGCAGGCGTGACCCCCACAATCTTCGGGTTCTTCTGCGCCAGCTCAAGGAGCGTCTCGCCAAATACATCTTGGAATTTGGGCGGATGCGGCTTGCCGTCATCCGATACGATGCGCTCGCCCGACTCATAGTCGAACATACCTGGCGCATGCCATACCGTAGCGTTCTTCTCGGCGGGCGCATAGCCCTTGCCCTTCTTCGTATGAATATGCAAAATCTTAGGACCCTTCATCTCCTTGATAGCCATCATCGTACGCACCAGCTCCACCACATCATTCCCTTCTGTCGGACCGAAATAGCGGATATCCATACCTTCAAAGATATTCTGCTGACGGGTAAGTACTGACTTGACGCTATTGTTGAATCGGATGATTCCCTTGCGGCGTTTCTCATTCAGAATGCCCCAATCAGACAACTTCTGAGAAATCTTATAACGCAAGTTATTGTAAGTCGAGTTTGTCGTAAGCTGCAGCAGATACTGCCTCATGCCTCCAACACTATTGTCAATCGACATCTTGTTGTCATTCAAGACAATCAACATATCATTTGGGGTGCTTGCTGCATTATTGATGCCTTCAAAAGCCAATCCGCCGCTCAATGCCCCATCTCCAATCACAGCCACCACCTTTCTATCCTCTCCGTTCAGCTTGGCAGCGGCAGCCATACCCAAAGCAGCAGAAATGGAGTTGCTCGCATGTCCACAACAAAAAGTATCATATTCGCTTTCAGCGGGATGCGGAAATGGCCGAAGACCATTAAACTTACGATTAGTGCAGAATCTATCCCGACGGCCAGTCAATATCTTATGCCCATATGCTTGATGCCCTACATCCCACACAATCCTGTCATAAGGAGTATTAAACACGTAATGCAACGCAACAGTCAGTTCCACAGCGCCAAGACTAGAGGCAAGATGTCCAGGGTTGATTGCCAATTCCTTTATAATATCACGCCTCAGCTCCTCACACACCGTCGGCAATTCCTCCACCTTGAACTTTCGCAAATCTGCCGGATAGTCTATCCTTGTCAAATATTTGTATTCGTTTTTATCTTCCATATACAAATCTAATAACATGCAAAATTAAGTATTTTTTTTTTAGAACACCCCGAATTGGCTCAAATATTTATCCGACAGACGACATTTTGACCATAATGCCAGCAGGAACATCCTAAAAGTCGCCATATCAACGCCAAAAATTTGCCCAATCACTAAAAAGTGTTAACTTTGCAGCGGATTCAGAAGGAGGGGAATCCGAAAAACTCCATCTGAACAGGTAATAATCTAACAGAGTAGGACTAATTAATTCATCAAAAATTAAATTAGAAAATTATGAAAAAATTTATTCTTGCAGCACTCGTTGCTGTTGTTTCAGTTTCAGCTAACGCTCAGTTTTGGGCTGGCGGTTCAGTAGGTTTCAACACAAGCAAGTCTTCTATTGACGGCAATGAGTTGTCAAAGGCAAACAACTTCACACTTGCTCCAGAGGTTGGCTACAAGCTCAACGACAATTGGGATGTTGCAGTAGCACTTGAATATGCACACAGAAGCGGCAAGGGCATCGCAAGCCAGAACGGTTTTGCTATCAACCCTTACGCTCGCTACACTTTCGCAAAGTGCGGTGATTTCTCTTTCTTCGCTGACGGTGGTTTCTCTTATGGCTTCATTCACGAGAGCGGAGACGATGACAACATCAACACTTGGGAAATCGCCATCAAGCCAGGTATCGCTTATTCACTCAGCGAGAAGGTTTCTCTTGTTGCTCATGTAGGTAACCTCGGTTGGGAGTTCGCTAAGAAAGGCGATGTTAAGACTAACACATTCGACATCAATGTTACAAACGCTATCACATTCGGTGCATACGTAAGCTTCTAATTCCCAGAGGAAATATTGAACAAAGCAAAGGTCGGCTCTTGCCGGCCTTTTTTTATATCTCCCCACATCCTCCTCCACCAATGCCCTTATTCCCCTTCAAACTAAAAAAACACCCTGTTTTTATCCGCCCTCCAGCACCCCAAAAGTGGTAAGAGTCTCACCTCTTTTGAGGTATAAAGTGCTATGTTTTTCACATCCTCCGCTGCCCGTCATTCCATTGCCTCTTTTCAAGACAAATCGAACAAGGAAATGCGCATACAGAACAAAAAACGGACAGACATCGGTGATAATACAAGAAAAATACTTAACTTTGCAACCAAATAGCTAAAAACGAAAAACATGGAAAAGAAAAATTTTAAGAGAACAACAGTGACGGCCGCGCTGCCTTATGCCAATGGCCCTGTACACATTGGACACTTGGCTGGAGTGTACGTTCCTGCTGACATATATGTGCGTTACCTTCGTCTGAAGGGACGCGAAGTGATGTTTGTGTGCGGAAGCGACGAGCACGGCGTGCCCGTGACCATCCGCGCCAAGAAGGAAGGATGCACCGTACAGGATGTGGTGGACCGCTACCACGGCATTATCAGAAAGTCGTTCAGCGACTTCGGCATCAGTTTCGACATCTATTCACGCACAACCAGCAAGACTCACCACAAGTTTGCCGCAGACTTTTTCAAGAAGCTCTACGACGAGGGCAAGTTTGTTGACATCACTTCAGAACAGTTCTACGACGAAGAGACCAAACAGTTCCTCACCGACCGCAACATCAAAGGCGAGTGCCCTCGCTGCCACGCAGAAGGAGCCTACGGAGACCAATGCGAGAAGTGCGGAGCAACACTCTCGCCCGAGGAACTTATCAACCCCGTCAATGCCATCAACGGCAATCCACTGGTGAAGAAGCAGACAAAGCATTGGTATCTGCCACTCGACCAGTATCAGGAATGGCTGGAAGACTGGATTCTGAAGTCTCATCCTGAATGGCGCAGCAACGTATATGGACAATGCAAGTCATGGCTGGACAGCGGATTGAAGCCTCGCGCCGTAACCCGTGACCTCGACTGGGGAATCCCCGTCCCAGTGGAAGGAGCAGAGGGCAAAGTGCTGTATGTATGGTTTGACGCCCCCATCGGCTACATCTCCAACACCAAAGACCTGTGCGAAAGCGCACCCGAGAAGTGGGGCACATGGCAGAAGTGGTGGCAGGAAGAAGACACACGCCTGATACACTTCATCGGCAAGGACAATATCGTGTTCCACTGCATCGTCTTCCCTTCCATGCTCAAGGCACATGGCGACTATATCCTGCCCGACAATGTGCCAGCCAACGAATTCCTGAACCTGGAGGGCAACAAGATTTCCACCTCTAAGAACTACGCTGTGTGGCTGAACGAATACCTGGAGGAAATGCCCGACCGCAAGGACGAACTGCGCTATGTGCTGACAGCTAACGCGCCAGAAACAAAGGACAACGACTTCACATGGGCAGACTTCCAAGCTCGCTGCAACAACGAGCTGGTAGCGGTATACGGCAATTTCGTCAACCGCGCCCTGCAGCTCACACAGAAATACTACGATGGCATCGTGCCTACATGCGGAGAACTGACCGAGGGCGACAAGGCTACGTTGGCTGAGTTCGCCAGCGTGAAGGACAATCTGGAATCGCTGATTGAGAACTTCAAATTCCGTGAGGCGCAAAAGGAAGCGATGAATCTGGCGCGTATCGGAAACAAGTACATTGCCGACGAGGAGCCTTGGAAGGTAATCAAGACAGACCCAGAGCGTGTGAAGACCGTGATTTATGTATCGCTGCAGCTCACCGCCAATCTGGCAATAGCCTTCGAGCCATTCCTCCCCTTCTCCTCTGCCAAGCTGCGCGACATGATTGGCATGCAGGAACTGAATTGGGAAGACTTGGGCAAGACCGACCTGCTGCCGGCAGGACAGCAGCTGGAGAAGCCAAGCCTGCTGTTCTCAAAGATTGAAGACGAAACCATCCAGTTCCAAATAGAAAAACTGGAAGCCGTCGTGAAAGCGAACGCTGAGGCGAATGCCGAAGTGGCTCCAGTCAAGGAGACTGTCGCTTTCGATGACTTCACAAAACTCGACATCCGCGTAGCAACGGTACTGGAGTGCGAGCGTGTGCCCAAGATGAAGAAGCTGCTGAAGTTCAAGCTGGACGACGGCACACCGAACGGACGCACCATCGTGAGCGGCATAGCCCAGTGGTACGAGCCCGAGCAGCTGGTGGGCAAGCAGGTGCTTTTCATTGCCAACCTGGCGCCACGCGAGTTCAAGAACGGGCTGGTGAGCGAAGGCATGATACTCTCTGCCGAGAACTGGGACGGAAGCATCAGCGTAACAACCGTGGAGAAACCTGTGAAGGGCGGCAGCCAAGTCGGCTAACTGCACCTCCAGAAAAAACTGCTGAGTCTTATGGTTCGCCTCTCCCTGCTTCTGCTGCTCTCCGCCCTTGCCCTCATAGCATTGCTGGTGTGGTGCATCAGCCGCTGGGACGTATGGTTTGGCAACAGCCCCGAAGCGCCGTACAAGACAGCAGATGTGCCCGAGAGAGTCATGCTCACGTTTGGCGACACGTGCGAACTGAACCGAAACATCAGCTGGATGTGCGGAGAAAGTGTTTCGCCAGCCTTTGTGGAATTCATAGACAAGCAAACACAAGAGACGCGGCGTGTCGATGTCGGTGGAGAGGTGTTTGAGTCGAGAGGCGGGAAAGCTGCATATTATGTGGCTCGCCTGAGAAATCTCGAGGCAGGACACACTTACCGCTATCGTGTCAGTTCGGGCGGCAAATGGTCGGAGTGGTATGAGTTCAGTCTCCAGCCATCAGAAGAAAAAGATTTTTCTTTCATCTACATAGGCGATGTGCAAGACTCGCTGGGGGGCATAACAGGGCAATTCCTGCGCAAGACGCTTGCGCACAATCCCGACGCCAGCTTCTTGGTGTGCGGAGGTGATTTGATAGAGCAGCCCAATCATGCCTACTGGAATGAGGCTTTCCAAAGCATGGACTCCATCAGGCAAACCCTCCCGATACTCACCGTAACGGGCAATCACGACTACCTGAAGGGAATCATAGCAGAGCTGGAACGTCGTTTTTCGCTGACGCACTCCTACTATCTCGACTCAATGGAGGGGGTTAATCAGGTGTTTACCATCCGATACAAGGACATGCAGCTGTTCTGCCTTGACAGCAACCGCGAATTTTTCCACCTGTACACGCAACGCAACTGGCTGGAGAGGAAACTGGAGGCAAGCAAAGCCAAATGGAAAGTAGTCGTCTTGCACCATCCGCTTTACTCCATACAAGGAAAAGATAACAACCTGATACAGAGGTGGATGTTTGACGGGCTAATCAGAGAGCACAAGGTGGATGCCGTGCTGCAGGGACATGAGCATGCTTATGCCCGAATGACAAACCATCTGGACAACGGGACGCCTACAACGCCCATTTACACGGTCAGCCATTGCTCGCCCAAGAACTACCGCATCGAGTTTGATGAGCTGTTCGACAGGTTCGGTTCGGGCAGCCGCTACTATCAGAAACTGCGTACTGCAGGCGACACCCTGTTCATCACTGCTGTAGATGCCTGCACACAAACGCTTTACGACTCGCTGTTCATCGTCAAGAACAGCCAAGCGACAAGGCTGACTGACGCAGCAAGGAGACTGCCAGAAACCATCCGATTCACTCCCACTCCTGGCAACAAGAAGGACGCTGCTTTCGCCAAGCGCATAGAAGAGTATAAACGCCGACGCCATGCCGTCAACAGATAAAATCCCATGACAATGAAGCGCATTCAACTACAAAAGTCATTCTTCACAAGCCCCATTGCTTTCGGCTTTAACCTCTTGCTCGTCTACATCGTTTATGGCCTATGCAGGCTTGTCTATCTCTTCGAAAACTGGTCTGTCCTGTCGGAAGGATTCGACAAACTCTCTTTCTGGGAAGCATTCAAGGGATGCTGGATGTTTGACACTTCTGCCATCCTTTACACCAATGCCCTGTATGCCATCTTGATGCTCATTCCACTGCATGTGAAGGAAACTGACTGGTGGCAGAACATGGCAAAATGGATTTACATCACAGTCAATTCATTGTGCATCATCGCCAATCTGTCTGATGCGGTTTACTTCCAATACACGGGTCGCCGCACCACCACCTCTGTCTTTCAGGAATTCAGCAACGAGGGCAACATCGCCGACGTCATGGGCGTAGAAGTGCTTCGTCATTGGTATCTCGTACTGACAGGCATTCTCCTGATAGCAGGACTCATCGCCCTGTACGCTAAGCCTGCAGGCGAATTCAGGCTCCGCACACAGAAAGATTACCTTCGATACTACATCACGCATCTCGTGTGCTTCGGCCTCTACATACCCATCACCATCTGCGGCATGCGCGGCGGAGCAACCACTGCAGTGCGCCCCATCACCTTAAGCAATGCCAACCAATACGTCAACAAACCTGCAGAAGCCGCACTCATCCTCAATACTCCTTTCTCCCTGATTCGTTCTATCAACAAAAGTGTATTTGTCAATCCAAAGTTTTACACGAAAGAAGAACTGGACCAGCTATACACGCCGCTCCACGTGCCTGCGGACAGCATTGTTGCCAATCCAAAGAACATAGTCGTCCTCATCATGGAAAGCTATGGAAAAGAATACATTGGCGGCTGCAACGAGACCTTGGATGGCGGGAAATACAAAGGCTACACCCCTTTCACGGATTCGCTCATCAAGCAGTCTCTCACATTCGACTACACCTTCGCTAACGGACGGAAAAGCATCGACGGAATGCCTTCTATCCTGTCAAGCATTCCACGATTCATCGAACCATTCTTCCTGACCCCAGCCTCAATGAACAAAGTAAGCGGATTGGCTGGTGAACTGGCGCAGGCAGGGTACTACTCAGCTTTCTTCCATGGAGCAGAAAATGGCTCAATGGGATTTGAGGCCTTTGCAAAGGCTACGGGATATAAAGACTATTTCGGAAGAACAGAATACAATGAAGACAAGCGATTTAACGGTGACAAGGACTTCGACGGCATGTGGGCCATCTGGGACGAGGAATTCTTGCAGTTCTACGCCTTACAGATGAGTCAGATGCAACAGCCTTTCATCACCACTGTCTTCACAGCCAGTTCACACCATCCTTACAAAGTGCCTGAACGCTATCAGGACATCTACAAAGACGAACCGGGCGACAACAACGTCATGCACAAGTGCATACGTTATGTTGACAATGCCTTGCGGCTTTTCTTCGACACAGCCAAACAGCAACCTTGGTACAGCAATACGGTCTTTGTCATTACAGCCGACCACACAAACCGCAGTTCACGCAAGGAGTACGAGACAGATCTGGGCGTATTCAGTGTGCCCATCATCATTTACGACCCATCGGGCAACATCAAACCTGCACGTAGGCACTGCATCGCACAGCAAATTGACATCATGCCGACTATATTGAACCATGTAGGATACGGCAAGCCCTACGTGGCATTCGGAACAGACCTTCTCAATACACCTGATAGTGCGACCTGGGCAGTCAACCACACGAACGGCATTTACCAATACGTGAAAGGTGATTATGTGCTGCAATTCACCGACGGAGGAGAAGTGAAAGCCATCTACAATTACAAGAAAGACCGGTTCATGAAGAACAATCTCAAAGAGCAAGCCTGCCAACAAGGGAAGGACATGGAGCAAGAGCTGAAAGCCATCATACAGTCGTACATGGAACGTATGATTGAAGACAGACTGACAGCAGAAAGCCAAGAATAAATCATCTCTTCTCCCAAGCAAACCTAACAGCAATCAAAAGAAAAGGCTCTCATGACACTCGCTTATCTCATATCAGCCCACACCGATGCACCTCAACTGAAAAGGCTTGTCGAGACCCTGCATCCTGACGCCCATTTCTTCATCCACATCGACAAGAAGTCTGACATCACTCCCTTCCAAGCACTTCTCCCACAAGACAATGTGCATTTCATCCAAGAACGTATTGACGTACGTTGGGGAACCATTCTGGAAGTAGAGTACCAGATGGCGCTTATCAAAGCAGCTATCGACCACCCCGTCACCTTCGACCGCATTTTCTTCCTCTCAGGCATGGACTATCCCTTATGGAGCAACGACCGCATCACTCATTGGCTGGAAGCCCAAAAAGGAAAAGAGATTCTCAGCGGCATCTGCATGGACAATCCTGCCATCAGCGAACAGCAACGGACACTCTATTCGACAGCCCGTCCTTTCTTTCGTATAGGCTTCATAAGCAATCAAGCCAATCAACGGCTCAGCATCGTATGCCGCAAAGCGAAGCAATTGCTCGGTCTACGAAAGTCCCTATCCTTCCCTGTTGGCAATGCCACTTGGCATCTCTACAAAGGAGCAGCTTGGTGGTGCATCTCGCAGTCTTTAGCGGCCTACATATATGATACTTATATGCAGCAACCAGTCCTTCGCCACTACTTCACCGACTCATTCGGGCAGGCTGAAACGCTCATACAGACCATCGCATTCAACTCTCCCCAATGGGCTCCCAAGTGCATCCTTCACCAAGGAGAATACCCTGGATTGGCAGCCCTCACCCCACTGCACTTCATCATCTACGAGCCCATCATCAAAGTAATGGACGAAACCGACTACGACACCCTGATGGCAAGCGGGCGAATGTTCACCCGCAAACTTGTCAGCGGAAAAAGCGACCGCTTAGTTGAACTTCTCACCCAACGGACATGAAAAACCGCAACCACGCCTTCGACCTTCTCTGCGGCATCTGCATCATCCGCATGATTACTCTGCATGTCACCAACGCCTGCGGCTTTGGGACTGCCGACTGGTGGACTCCCGTCATGCAGTGGACCTATTTTTTTATGTCCTTCTTCTTTTTCAAAGCAGGCTACTTCAACAAGACCGTATCAGGCAATACTAAAGCATATTTGGCAGACAAAGCAAAACGCCTGCTCATTCCTTATCTCACATGGGGCATCATTGGCAACTGCATCTACTTCTTCTTTGTCATCTTCATCCTCAGCCCACAAAACACCTTGTCAACACAAGTCAAGATTAGCCATCTATGGGAATCAAGCCAATTCTATGGGAATGCTCCCTGCTGGTTTCTCTTCTCTTTCTTCATTGCATATATTGTAGCGCATCTCATATCCAAAGTTCCCCCGCTCTTCCACGTTACATTCCTCGGAAAGAAGCGCAACTTCAAGATACACTGGTTCATCTTCTTGACACCCTTTGTCAGCTACTGGCTTCACACCCAGGGCAATCCGCTATGGTTAGGGCTCGACAATGTCTTCATCGGCATTTTCCTTTTCTATCTTGGCCGTGTATGGCACTTTGCCATCGAGAAAATGGGCGAGAACATTACTCTAGGCGTTTCAGGTGTTCTCCTTTCCATTTTCATCTGCCTCAACGGCATCTATGGCGGCAGCTATTCTATGGCGGAAAACCTATGGCAAGGCCATCCGCTCATCGTCACAGCCAACATCACTCTTGCTCTCTGCGGCTTGTCAGGCATCCTGCTCAGCATCCGTCTCCCCCGCATACCCGTCATCAACTATATTGGAGAGCATTCAATGGTCTTCTTCGTAGCCCACTACCCTCTCCTAATGCTCTACAAGATGATACGCTCTGCCAATGTAAAGACATTGCGCAACCACTGGGACGATTATACCATCCTGCTCCTCATCCTCTTCGGCGTCTGCTTCTTGCTGGTTCCCCATATTGAAAAAGTGCCATGGCTGTCAGGACGATGGAAAAAGAGCACCGCAACAAGCGGACACCAGAAGCCTCACCCCCTTCTGGCAGAAACAAGCCTCTCACAAAAAAACGAGCATAACACAAAAGATATTCAAGAAAAAGACTTAACTTTGTAAAATCAACTTATTAAAACATACTTTCACATGACTATCGGATATACAGCAGGCGTATTTGACTTGTTCCACATCGGACACCTCACTTTGCTGAAAAACGCCAAAGCCTTGTGCGATAAACTCATCGTTGGTGTCACCGTCGATGAACTCGTGCTCTATAAAGGGAAACATGCCATGATACCTTTTTCCGACCGTATCGAGATTATACGCAACATCAAATGCGTAGATGCCGCCGTACCTCAATACGACATGGACAAACTCACCATGTGCAAGAAGCTTGGTGCCACCATGCTCTTTGTTGGCGACGACTGGTATGGAACCGAAAAGTGGAAAGATTACGAGAAGGACTTCCAAGAAGCAGGCATACAAATCATCTACTTCCCATACACCCACGGCGTATCATCCACTAAGATAACAGAGGCACTCACTGCTGTACGCGATAAAGATTAAGTACCACTCTAACTCTCCCCCTTGGAAATGAAAGACTTTTGTTTAAGTTCATATATGGCCTTCCGCTACATCTGGAAAGACGGAATGGACTTCTATCCCGGTTTCACCCATCGCAATTTCCAGCCTCTGCAAGCAGAGGAGCGTATCCCCGTTACCACTGCTGCCGACATCGACAGAGAAATACAACAACAGATAGACGCCCTCTATCAGCAGTATGACAGCATCGGCATCCTGCTCTCTGGCGGTATGGACAGCGCCAACATAGCGTCATACCTCAAGCCAGGCAGTCATGCATACACCTTCATCTCATCCACAGGAGTGTTCGACGACGATGCTGAGCGTGCCAAGCAATATTGCCAGAAATTCCAATTGCAGCACCATCTCATCGACATCACTTTCGATGACTACAAGAAATACACTCCCATTGTCATGGCATCCAAATGGGCACCCGTCCACTCCATCGAACCACAGATCTACAAGGCAGCCATTCAAGCTAAAAAAGATGGTGTACAGATGATACTCGTCGGGGAAAGCGCAGACCTCATCTTCGGAGGCATGGACAAGCTTATCACCCCCGAATGGACCTTCGACACCTTCGTTAAGCGCTACACCTTCCTCGAGCCCTCTCTTGTGCTCCGTCATCCTGTATCGCAAAATGAGCGCTTCGAGCCTTATCGCATAGGCAACAACGGCATTGACGTGCTGCGTTTCATGGACGACGTGTTCTCCATTGAAAGTTCCAGTTCTTATCTCAATGCCTTTGCCGCCGCCCAACTGCCCTACTATGACCCCTATGCCCGACTGGTCATGGCCGAACCGCTCGACATGAAGAGAGTAAGGAATGGTGAACCCAAATATCTGGTGCGGGAATTCTACGCCATGAAGTACCCCGAACTGCCCATCCCGTTCAAAATCCCTATGCCTCGACCTGTTGACGAGATATTCAAAGATTGGGATGGACCAAGCAGACCCGAATTCCGAAGCGATATACCCATGCAGACACTCACAGGCAACCAGAAATGGCAACTGTGGTGCGCAGAACTATTCCTCAACCTCTTTGACTGACAACGACTCCTTAACGGCCAAAGAACCAGCTATTACCTCATGGAAGAAAACAGCACAAGCCAGCAAATGAAAGATGCCCTGCTCGAAACCTTCAAGTTCACCAAACAGTTTCTAGCTCAGCACAATCTTCGCTACATTGCCTGCGGTGGAACAGTTCTTGGGGCCGTACGCCACAAGGGCTTCATCCCCTGGGATGATGACATAGACATCTACATGCCACGTGCCGATTATAACCGTCTGCTCGACATGAATGACCAACTGCAACCTTTGGGATACGAGGTCATTTCCTGCCGTGACAAAGGTTATTATATGCCCTTTGCTAAAATATCCTCTCTCAGCTCCACCATCTGGGAGTTTCAGCGGCTTCCCTTCCTGATGGGAGTCTATGTTGATATCTTCCCCCTCGATGAGTTCGAGGAACCAGACCAAGTCATCACAGCGCGGCAGTACAGAAGCCACTATTTCTTCGACAAGTATATCAACGCTGTCAGTTCCTACCCCTTCCGTTTCTTCCTCCAGCGACTCCAGCATCTCGACATCCACCAGATGGGACTTTACCTGCTTCACCTCTACCGCCGTCGCAATCCGCAGCGCTACCTGCAAGCCTTTCTTGATTTCGAGAAGACATACACTGGCGGAACAGGCAGCAAGTGCGTATGCGTCACTCAGTGGGAAGGGCGCATCTTCCAAACCGAATGGTTCACCGACGTGATAGAACTGCCCTTTGAAGACACCACCGTCACTGCACCGCGTAACTACGATGCCTATCTACGTAAACTCTACGGAGATTACATGCAGCTTCCACCTGTCGAGAAACGCATTTCCCATCCTCACTTTTACGTTGACCTTAACCGCAGGCTCACCATCCCCGACATACTGGCTCAGCAATAAAAGCCCCTTCGGCTCAACACTCTAACCCTATTCCTTCCACCCATGCTCGCACCTGTTGCCCTTTTCGTCTACAACCGCGCAGACAACACACAGAAAACCCTCGATGCACTCCTTGCCAACACGATGGCCAAGGACACTGACCTTTACGTCTTTTCCGACGGTGGCAAAGACCCTCTGTCGTGGCAGAAAGTGAACGAGGTGCGCCATCTGCTCCATCTGGTCAAAGCCGAGGCCGAACAAACTGGTGCCTTGAAGAGCATGACCATCGTCGAGCGCCCAGAAAACATCTATCTCGAGCGCAACATCACCGAAGGCATTGCACAAGTGTTCAAGACACACGACCGCATCATCGTCCTCGAAGACGACATCTGCACTTCCCCTTACTACTTGCAGTATATGAACCAAGCCTTCGACCTCTATGCCGACATCCCACAAGTCATGCACATAGCAGGATTCACCAATCTTGACCTGCCCATCTCTGACACCCCCTTCTACTTCACCCCCCACATGTCGGGCTGGGGCTGGGGCACGTGGCGTGACCGTTGGCAAAGCCACTTCGTCCACTACAAGACACGTGCCGAAGCTCTTGAGGGAATGAGCGACAACGACATCGACGCCATCCAGTATGGCGGTGTTTTCCCTTGCCTAAAAAGTCTTGACAAGCACCCTATACCATGGGACATCTGTTGGGAAATCGCCATCAAAAAGGCAGGCGGCCTCTGCCTCACTCCAGGACACACGCTCGTACGAAATATCGGTCTGCAAAACGGCACTCACTTCCGCGCTTTCTCCATACTTCAGCATTACGAGTTCGACCGTCAGCCCCTCCAGCAACCGCTACCCCTTACCCGTATAGGACAGCCACAAAAAGACCCTCGCATCGAAGCCCTCTTCGCCCAAGCCATCCGTGACTGGGGCATCCGCTATACCCTGCTTGGGAAGGTAATCCGCTTCTTCTACAAGAAGCTGCGGCACAAATAGCCAAACGCACAAACCGATGTAGAGAATGCATCGGTATCTTCGTTCACAGCAACAAACCACTTAAAAAGCCATCGGCGCAAAGTCCCAAGACCTTGCGCCGATAGTGATATTGAACATGCCGTTATTTAACGAGCACCTTCTTCGTTGAGCCGTCAGAGAACTTCACGATATTGAAGCCCTTGCGAGGAGCAGACAGCTGAATGCCATCAAGAGAGAAATACCCTGCAACAGCGGAAGCCTCAGGCATTGTGTCCTCCACGCAACCGATGCCCACAGGAATCTCCTGACCCAGGTAGTAGAGACGGAAATTGTCAAGGATAGTCCAGTCGCCACTGATGTGAGCGGTCTTGACTGCACCCACCATCACATCCTCTTTCTCTTCAGAAACCACAAACTCCACTTCATTGCCAGCATACAAGCCCAGATTGGTAATCATGTGGTACGCATTAGACATCCAGTAAGGATAGTTCACCACCGTCTCAGCATCAGCATTGTTGGTTGTGAAGTCCCCCAGGATGTGCAGCGTAGTGCCATAGTAGTCCGCATAAGAATCATCAGCTTCAGGTCCAACAGCAATCGAGTCGCTCGCGATAGACACCAGCTTGCTTCCGCAATTGAAGCTAGCCGATGAAGCATACAGCGTAATGTTAGCACGCGTGTCATACACCGTACTGTCATTGTCTGCCGAAAGCTTAGTCCACTGGTTAGCCACAATCGCCGCATAGTCATTGCCATCACGATAGAAACCAGAGGCAGCCAATCGGTACACACCCTTAGGCATATCCTTGAGTACCTGTGACAGCGTGAATGAAGCATTGTCATAAAACTCTATCTCACCCTGGCTCACAGCCGATGTGCCACCCTCCAGCACCACATTCCAACCCTCTTTCAGGTCAGCATCAAACGAAGCGCTGATAATCACTCCCGTAATGTCCTTCGGATTATCCTCTGACGCAGAGAACTCAGCGATAGACGCCTTCATCAGCGCCACCAGCTGAGCCTGCTTCTCCTTCAGTGCAACAGCCGTTACGCCATCGAGTGCAGCAAGTTGAGCATCCAGTTCTCCAGTCACAGCCTCCGTGCCCCATGCAGCAGCAGCCTTAGCCGTTCCCGCATAAGAAACATAAGCCACATAAAGCGCATTCAGCGCCTCAAAGTCCTCGATGCTTGCACCATCAGCAGCCAGTGCCTCCTCCAGCGCATCAGCTCCAGCACTGTAAACAGACTTCACCTTATCATTTTCAGCCTTAGAGGCAAGCGCCTTCAAGTCTGCCACCTTAGTAAATGCCTGCTCCTGCGCATAAACATTCTTGACTTCAGCCAACAACGCAGCCAGCTCAGACACCTTGTCATAATCAGCGGCAGCGCCATCGGTAATCGTTCTCAGTTTCTCTTCCGCTACAGCCTTGTCGCCAGCAAGAGTCAGCATCGCAATCGCATCGCTAACCTCAGCCACCTTGTTCTGCACATCAGCGCTCATATCATACTCCGTTCCATAATACTTAAGCTGGAAGTTCGTCACACAGAACCAGCCCTTATACTGCGTGCCATCAGTCGTAGAGGCAGCACCGATAGTCAGCGTACCGTCTTCACCAACCCGAACCTTGTCAGCAGTCAGCGTCTCCCAAGCCGTCCATGCGCCGCCAATCAGGCTAAACACAGGCGAAGTCTTTGTCACGCCACCCGATGTAGCATATACATGATTGTTCGTCGCATCAGAAGTTGACGACATATCGGCAGATACCTCATAGTAGCCAGCAGGAAGACCTGTGATTGTCTGCTGAACGTCAAGCACGCCACCAGCTGCCGTAGAAGAGTGGAACAAGTTAGCAGTCGTGCGCTGCTGCACATCATTCGTAAAGTACAGCGTGCAGTCTGTTGCGCCACGCAGATTCTCAGAGAAGCTCATCGTCCATCCCTCCTTTGACAGATGGCTTGCCGCATCCTCTGGATAGACCAAGTTACCCTCCTCGTCCATCGTTGGTTCATAAGACTCATTCACAAACCATGGGTCATTAATCACCCGAGTTACATCCATCACATCGCTTGTCTGTGTGAACACATAAACAAACTTAGCCTTCTCCAGCACCTCAAGCGCAGCAGCTATCGTTTCCGTCGAAGTAGGATTAGCTACAGCCCCCCTTGCCGTCTCGATAGCAGACTTGAAGTCAGCCGCGCCGGCATAAGCAGTCTTATCACACCATCCAGCATAATAGTCCATCTGCTCCACTGCAGCATCATAAGCTCTCACCACTGCCGTTACTTCAGACTGACGAGCAGCAATCTTCTCCAGCGCAGCATTGATAGCCTCCACCGAAGCATAGTCTTCAGAGACACCAATCTCCTCCATCAGCCAGTCAAGAACATTGTCATTGATAGCCTGATAAGTGTCACCCAGGTTAGAGCAGTAAGACTCCAGTTCCTCCTTAGCGACATCCAGCTGTCCGCGCGCCACAATCACCTTGTCCTCTTCAGACAGTTCACCACGCTTGATGTTGATAAGCAGCTCAATCTGCTCCTTCGTCAGCTCAGTAGCATAAAAGGCAATGTCATCATACGCATAAGCGCCGTCCTTGTCCTGCCAGAAAGGACCGCAGTCACCCAGATAGATAGCGTCCAGCGCATTCATCGCAGTAACAAAATTATAAGAATTAGCCGTGGCGTTCCATTCGTTCATGATTTCGCCGTCCACATAGTACTTGGCATTCAACCCATTGAAAGTGATGGTCACATAGTGCCAGTTCTCTTCAAAGGACGATGGTCCCATCACAGGATTGCCCTCCTCGTCAGTCTCTCCAGTCTCCACCTGCTTCGTCCATATCCACTCGTTGCTCTCCACATTCGCGCCATTCACGTTCTCTTCCGGCGTATAGTCAGACCAGCCGTTGCAGTTGATTTGCAGCGTGCGGCGTGTACGGGCAGAAAACATCGGCCACGAGAAAGTCTTGTAGCTGTTTGCCTGGCTGTAAGCAGCAATTGCCGTAGAAAAATAGTGACCATTCGCGTCAGTTCCCTGCTTCTCGTTAGCCACATAGCCGTTCATCCAGAAAGCGATAGAGAACTGCTCATTGCTCTTTGCCTGACAGTCAGCAAATGCTGCAGTAGGAATAATCAGATAATTCTGATGCGAAGCGATGACACCCTCCGGGTTGTTCTGGTAATACGTGCCGAAGTTCTGGTCCTCCGACTGCAAGAACAAGCCAGCTCCGACCAGCTCTGCACCTAAATCCTGCGCACTGGATACCCCCTCAAAGTCAATGGAATAGACCGGGGAAGGCAAAGTCTGCGCCTGCAACGACACCGCAAGAGCCGAAGCAGCTAATGTAAGTAAAGATTTCCTCATAAATAAGAATTGTTAGTTAAGTTTTAATAATAAGTATAATTAACTTTTGCAAGCTCCACCTGCCATGTAGATAGAGGAAAACAGAAGAAGATAAATGACAATCGTTCTGCTGCAGAACAGCCGCAGGCAAAGTCTCATCCCCTATTTTCGCCGCTGAAAGGCGGCCTATCTTCCTTAGTCTTCCTATATCTCCTTAGCATGCGAAACTTGAGTAAGCATAAGAAAAACGCTTGCAAACATACAACAAAACTTTATCATATCCAAAAAAAGAGAGGGAAAATAGAAAATCAGAGCCTCGCAGGACACACTCCGCGCTACCAACAAGCCAAGAATTGTCATGCCTCGCCCATCAAAACCACCACCCTGCTTCTAAACATTAATTATTAAGAAGTATAAAAAACATCCGAAGACACAAAAGTTCATAAAATTCTTATTATCTTTGCATCAAGCACAAAATCCTATGGAAAGAAAAAAACAAGATATTGCCTACTTTCTTTCATTCTGTATTGAACAATACAAAAGCACAAAGAAGATGAACGGAACAGAAGTCATGAAAACTTTTGTCCAATACGGTGTTCTTGACTATCTAAGCGAACACTTCGAAATCCTACATACTCAGAGCCACCAATGGATATTAGAAGATATTGACGAATTCATCAACATAAGGAAAAGAAAAGACGCATGAAGATCTACCATGGCAGCATCAACAAAGTAGAGACTCCAGAGATTCGCAAGCCGAACCGAACGCTGGACTACGGCAGCGGTTTCTACACAACCACTTCCTACGAACAAGCAGAAGCCTGGGTTCGAAGAAAGATGAGCGAGACAAAGACTCCGAAAGGATTTGTCAACGTCTATGAGTTCAGCCCTGACGAGACAGGACAGCTGAACACGTTAGCATTTGAATCCCCAACAGCAGAATGGCTGGACTTCGTGATGAAGAACAGAACACAGAAAGGGTTTACACACCATTACGATATCGTCTACGGACCTGTTGCCAACGACAGAGTATATGCAGCATTCGCTCTCTACGAAGGCGGAGTTATTAGCAGAGAGATGCTCATCAACGAACTTAAAGCCTACAAGTTAGTTGACCAATATCTCTTTCACACACCTGAGTCCTTGCAACACCTCCGTTTTATAAAAGCAAAGGAGATTACACAATGAGAGACCTTTCAATCAATCAGAACAACTTATACCTGCTGCTGCCCTCCAAACTAAGCTGGATGGCATGCCAACTGGCAGAAGCCAAGAACATCAGCATCGCAGAAGCCATACAAAAGATTTATTCTTCAGAACTTTATCAGCGGCTCGAAATTGAAAGTACAAAGCTATGGCATTGGGGACCACTTGCCTTATACGAAGAGTTGGAAGAGGAACAGGCTTTGGCATGCAATCGCTGAAACGAAGTTCCGCAAACTCACGATAAAAGACAAGTTCCGTTGGAAAGATGGAGCGGAGTGAACGGATATGAGCCTTGCGAGGCTCTTGAAGGAGGAAAGTAAATTACAAGTAAATTTAGAGTAAATCCCTTTCCGTTGAACAAAAAAGATTTCCTTTATATTTCCTTCGTATTTCCTTTCTGTGAAAATAAATGCTGTAGGTGGTTTGGGAAAGGAAATTGCAAGTAAATTTTAAGTAAATTTTTATTCTCTCACAGATACCA
>JAUMXY010000005.1:0-487 GCA_030528885.1 Bacteroidales bacterium
CGCATCTGTCACCTTTTCTATCGTAATGGGATAGTATTCTCCTTCACCCCCTGCACAGAACCGCTTAAAGTTCTTCACTCTGTGCGTTTCCATCAGATAAGACAAAGGAAACTCCACTCCTTCATTGTTAATGATGACCTGTTGCATCATATCGTTAGTTGAGAGTTTACTATTTAGAGCTACTTGTTGAGTGATGATGATAGGCACGCTCTGAACACCATTAGCTATTTCATACACCTTGTTGCTACCCACCAGTTCCTTCAATCGTCCATACACTTGCTGATAGGTTACATGGTAGTAAGCCAACCTCTCGGGGTCTACAGTATATTGCAGGTTCTCTTCTGTCGCCACAGGTGGTATCTCCACTGAAGGGAAATGATATCTGAGGCTATCCACCCATTTTTTTGCTTCCGCTACCGTAGGGCGACCACCTTCCTCACTTTGCAGATGTATCTCCAAGTCAGGTTTGTCTGTTTGGAAGATGATG
>JAUMXY010000005.1:497-79100 GCA_030528885.1 Bacteroidales bacterium
ATCGAACTCCACCTTGGCTTTCGGATAATGTTGTTCCATATAGCGATAAATGGCGTTCTTCACCGAATCCAGCCCTTCTTGCGTATATGCCTTCATATACACCACAGCCTCACTTCCTGTGATATCTTTAGTGTGGGAGAGAATAAATTTCTGAACCCCCACCATGGCAGTGTTGGTTTCAAGACTCGATTTCACAGTACCTACCAGTTCCTGTACCCTGCGGTCATTCTCTTCTGTCAATATGCTTGCATTCCAATCCACAGTCATCAAGGCATCTACCTGTTCAATCTGGGGCATCCGTTCCTTTTTGATGATTGGGAGCAGCACCACGATTGCTGCCAAGGCAAGCAAACCTATGAGTAAGCACCACTTGGCATGGCGCAAAGTCCAACGCATCGCAGGTTCATAAACCTTCAGTAACCCATGGTCTGATTTTAGTTGAGAGTTTAGGGGCGGGAGTTTAGGGTTGTCGTTATGATTAAAGTTATAATAATACACAGGCACTACCATCACAGCCACCAGTAATGAGGCAAACAAGGCGATGGTCACACCCATTGCCTGGTCGTAAAACAATGCCCCGGCAGTTCCACTGAGGAAGATGAGGGGGATGAACACCGAGCAGGTGGTCAGCACCGAACTGAGCATCGGCATGAAAACCTCCTTCGTGCCTCGTATGACATCGCCCCGCTGCCTAATGTTATCAATGACGATGATGGCATTATCCACCATCATGCCCACGCCCAGAATCAGTCCTGAAAGTGATATGACATTGATGGATATGCCTATCACATAGAAGCAGAGCAACGTGAGAATCAGGGAAAGCGGAATGGAAATGATGATGAGCAACGGTGTGCGCCAGCCTCCGTTGAAGACAAAGAGAATCACGCATGCCAGCAAGGCACCAAGAATGAGGTTCCACTCCAGGTTGCTGATGGAATAAGTCAGCAACTGTGTCTGGTCGCGCGTGATGTGAAACTCCACATCAGGATAATCTTTGTGCAGGTCCTCTATCAGTGCTTCCATGCTTTCCTGCAAGTCCGCCATCTGGGCATCATTCTGCTTGATGACCGCCAGCGTGATGGCATCCTTCCCGTCGTGTTTCACGATGCCGTTCCTCACGGCTGGCTTTTCCTCCACCTCACAGATGTCTTTCAGCTGTAACATTCGTCCCTCGTGTCGGAGATAGATGTTTTCAATGTCATCCTTGCCCAATATCTGCGAATCGAAATGGATGCTGTAACGGTAGATGCCGTCACGCACACTGAGGGCTTCGAGCACGATGTTATTGTCGTTGATGGCCGCTTCTATCGTGCGGGTGCTCAGTCCCAGTGACTCCAGCTTGTTCAAGTCGGGGATGCACAGAAGTTCCGTACCCACCGTACCGCTATAATCCACCATCGCCGTCTGCGGCAACTGCTCAATGCGCTTGGCAATGACATTGCGCACCAGTTTAGACAATGAGGCAATGTTTCCCTCTTGCTCCACCACATCGACATAAAATGCGGGAATATCCATCGCACTCGCTTTCACCACCTTCGGACGCTCCATGTCCTTCGGCATCGAATTCATGGCACGATCTATCTTCTCGTTCACGTCGATAAAGAGCAGGTCCATGTCTGTGCCTGGCTCAAAATACAAGGTGATGGTGCCGGCATCCATTCTCGACACGGTTTCGATGTCTTTCAGTCCTGCCACCTGCGAGAGCTGATAACGCATGGGCGTGACCATCTGCTGCTCCACCTCGCTCACCGAAGCACCTGGGTTTGACATCTGCACAGTGATTCTCGGTATGTCAATCTCTGGCATCAACGACACAGGTATGTACGTCAATGCCAAGATGCCGACAGCCACAAGGGCTATCAGCACCATGGTCACGGCAATGGGACGATAGATGATTTTAGACAACATACCAACTATTTATAATGTTATGATTTTTATGGCAGCGTCTGCTTCTGATGACAGAATAATCCGATTCCGTTTTTCGTCTAACACCATTTTATCTGCAATTATATCTAAAGTAATCTTTTTTATTCCTACTCCTTTATAATCAAATATCTCTATTTCAGAAAAACCTGTAAACATCTCCAAATCCACATTCCTCTGCGAAAGAAGATAAATGTACCTTCCGCATGCGACATCTGAATAAATCATCTTGTCTTGAGAATAATTTGAGTTTGTTTGATACTCATTAATGGATGTTAATTTACAATTGGTGTCCAATGAACAAATTGAAAATTGATCCGAATATTGATGTGCAATAACAATATTCTCATTCTTTATACTCCATGCAAAATCATACAATGATGCATTTCCATTATTTGTTTCGTCTACAAACGATAAAGAGTCTATTAAAAGGTCTTTTTCAATGTCATAGATAATGAGACTTTGTTTATTCGGGGAAATAGAGACATATCCTATTATTGGATATTTGATTGTTTTTACGTCATTAACCGCATCCGATATTTTTGATGTTTTTTCAAATGAAATAAAATTATTCTCTATGGAGTATATTTTTTTATTGCCATTGTCCAATACAATAAAATTGTTCGTGCCCTTTGCCATAACATGTGGCGACATCCACTCCATAGAACCATGTCCTTTTTTTCCGAAAGTATTTTCTTCCTGAAAAGTAGAAAGATTCACACACACGAATACTGAGTCCGGATTGTTCGTTTTACAAACCAAATGCTCTTCAATCAAATTCCAGCATTCAGAAACAATTGGGAATGGCTTTGTTTGAGAACTATCCGATTCATATGATATAAAGGTTGAGCCCTTTTTGTATGAGTTAATATCTCTACTGTTTTTATAGCACGAAGATAAAATCTGTATCAAACAGATTATCAATAATATATTATATACTATTTTCATGATTTGTATATGGGAGTTTGTATGTGATAATCCGTGTCAATCACAACTTTTTTTTCCGAACAAAATTATGAATGGCACGAATTATCACACTGTATTGTCCATTCTTTAAGACGATGGAAATTAGTTTATTGACGGCAATTTCCTGATGGCGAATACCCTTGTTGTATTTTATAGCAACAATCATAGAATTCTTTTTTTGTTTTTAGAAATCCTGACGTTGCCCACATTCTGAATCCACTACTGTTATCACACGGACGCTCTATATCACTCGTTAGCGCTTCCACATTTTGTATCAGCAGACTATTACTTTCGTATGCATGTGACTCGTAAGCCTTCATGCCAACGTATCCTGATACGATGGCACATGCTGCAATGCATGACAGCATCATGATTTTTTTCTTCATGTTAATTGTTTTTTGAATTGTTATTAATAATGTGGGCTGTTACCCTTTTCTATTATTCTTCACTCACTCTTACCTCGGTGTCATCCGCCAAGTTCAGATTGCCTGACGTGATGACAATCTCTCCTTCGTGCAATTCGGTTTCCTTCTTTTCGCATCCTGTGATGGCAAAACTTGCCAGATTGCTGTAAGCAATGTCCACGTAAGTCCACACGGCACGCTGGGTCTTGGGGGCATAGAGGAAGATGACATGGTAGCCGTCGCGCTCCACCACCGCCTCCTTGGGCACCACAAACTGCTGCTCCACCGCATTCTCCACCACCACGCGCACGTTCATGCCGTCCATCAAGGTGTCAGAAGTGTTCTTCACCCTTGCCTTAATCGCCACCAGCCCCCGTTCATCAATCGTCGGGTTGATTTCCGTGACCGTTCCTTCATAGGTCTCCTCTTCATGCACGAAAGGTGACACCCTGACTGTTTGTCCCTTCTCAATGAATGCCAATTCTGCTTCCAGAATCTTGAATTCCACCTCAAAGAAGGAATCATCAATCAGTGTACAGAACTTCGTGCCTGCCTGATGGGGACGAGCCTCCAGATTGGCTATCCTTCCACTGAAAGGAGCATACAACCTGCAATCATCCAAGGCTTTCCGCACTGCCTCCAACTGATATCTCGTGGAGTAATAGCCTGAAGTGATTTCCGCCCGATGCAATACATCTGCAGGCACATTGGCAAGGTCGCCATCATAGCCCAGACCAATGAGTTTGTCTTGCAGTTCCACCTTTGCCCGTTCCAAGTCGTGCTGTGTCTTTTCCAGTTCGGCTGTCTTGTCACGTGTGTCAGAGACTGCGAGCAACGCCCCTTGACTGACACGCTGTCCGTTCTGCACCAGCACACGCTGCAACACATCCCCTTGCTTGGGACATTGCAGGTCTGCCTTGCGGATGGCGACCAAACGCCCATTGCACAGCAATTGTTTCTGGAAGGTCTGCCGATGCAAAGTCATCGTATCGACTTCCGCCACCGTCTGTTCCTGTTCTGCAAAGACACTCTCTTCTTCTTTAGGCTCATTCCCGTTCTTGCATCCCATCAGCAACAGGAGGGAACACATCAAATAAAATCCTTTTCTTTTCATTTATCATTTGTCATTTATCATTTCTCTAAAGTCCACTTCTATATCCATTCTGTTGATCCAATCATACAAAGTCGATTTCTGCAACGTGTAGTAGTCCGTCCAGAAAGTCTGCAACTGACTGATGTATTGCGACTTTGCCGATTCCATCTCTTGCTGTGCAGTGTTCAGGTCAGTTACTGATACGGCACCCGTTTCAAACCTTCTTCGGGTGATTCCATAACGTTCTTCCGCTATCTCCTGTGCACGTAGAGCATCCCTGCACTGCATCGGCTGGGTGTTGAACTGCAGCACTTTCTTCCGTAAGTCCTGCATATAGTCCGAATGCGCTTGTTCCAGCTTCGTACGTGTCACTTCCATCCGTGCCTCAGCCATCTTCACCCTGCCACGGCTCACGCCCCAGTCAAAGATAGGCAATGAGAGGGTCAGCCCCACAATCTCGTTGTCCCTCAACCGCCGGTAGGCATCATTGAAAGTGCTGCCTGTCTGACTGAAACCCACCTCACCACTCAATGTCAGTTGCAAGCCCTTACTTGACTTTGCCTGAGCCAAGGCTTTTTCCACGTTCAGCATCTGCTGCCGCTGTTCCAGTGTGTGCGATGAGTTGGCAATGGCTTTCTGCAACACTTCATCGGCATTCAGCAGCACCTCTGGCACTACGTAAGGAGGAATCAACTCAGAGTTTTCATAGTCCGTCACTCGCAGGTAGGAAAAGAACTGGTACATACGGTCATCCAGTTCCAGTTTTTCCTTGTTTACAGCCACCCGTGCATTGAGCAATGACAGTTCCAGTTGCAGCACCTCGCTTTTGGTTGTCGTACCCAATTCCAGTCGCTTTTTTGCCATGCCAAACAATGCTTCACGGTCTTGCAGGGTGGCAAGGCTCTGCTTGTAGTCCGATTGAGCCGAGAGCACACTGAAGAACAGCCCTGTCACCCGAAGGGTCACATCCTGCATGGCTGTGAGATAGCCCTTTTGTGCGATTTGGTATTCCACAGGCGCGGTCTTCTTCTCCCACTTCAGCGCATTGAACGAGCGCAGAGGTTGCGTATAACTTACCCTCAACGGTTGCGAGTTGTAGGTTTTCTCGTCGTAACTGAACTGATCTAGGCGGTAGAGATAGGACTGCAACGACACCCTTCCTCCCGTCGCTGCTATCTGCTGGTCAAGCGACAGGGTGAGGTGGTTGGTCATTGAGTTGTTGTTCACGTATGCCACCTGTCCGTCCTCATAGTTACGCACAGCCACCAGCGAGTGGTCAAAATTGGCGAGTCCGCCGTTCAAGTTCACCGAGGGCAGCAGTTCTGCCTTGAACGACCGGTAAGTCCAGTAACTTGCCAAGAATGAGAACCTTGCCAGTTGCGCATCATATGAATTCTCCTGCGCAATGCGGATAGCATCTGGCAACGTCAGTTGCTGGGATGACGCTGATACACTCCATATAGTTATGAGGATTCCACCTGTCAATAGTCTTTTGAATGATCTCATCTGATGTTATGTTTTATTTTTCCAATTCAATTACTTTCCTTCTTGCACTGTCTGCCATTGCTTCCGTTGCCGGCGACTTGATCTTGGGTTGCAACGCCATGATTTCCCTTGCCGTTCGTCGCAAGGCTTCCACATCCCCCGTCTCCTCATACAATCCCATCAACTGATACAAGGGATAAAGGCGGTTGGGCATGATGGCAAAGGCCTTCTGGTAAGCTTCTTCTGCTTCCTGATAGCATTGCATATCACGGTAGTTGTTGCCTATCAGCACCCAAAACATCGGGTCGCTGCTTACTTGTGTACCTTGCCTGAACACGGCATTGCTGTCGTTATACCGCTTCGCCTCTCTAAGTGTCTTGCCGAAATCAAACAGAAATGACACGTTGTCCATTTCCAATGGCATCAGCTCATAGTAGTCGATGATGAATGCTTCATGATGCATACCTGAAAACATGTTCACCTCCTGGTCGGCCTCATGACGACGCTGAATCTCCCGCATAAGGAAATAGGCAACAGGCAACAGCATCAACAGGAGCACCACCCTCCAGGGCTTGCACCGCACAATTTCTTCTTTTTTGTCTGCACCCTTGCTTTGTGCATAAGCAGCTAACAGAACCAGGAGAATTTGATACGGCAATAGTTCGAAGGGATAGGAAAACATGGAGAAGATGAACAATGACAGCAAGGCGTAAAACAGGGAAAGACTCTGCTTGTAAAGGCTTATCATAATCCATGCGGCAGTTACTATACACAGCACCGCACCTGCCAATCCTTGTTCCACCACCACCTTCAAAAGGTCATTGAAGGCAAAGTCCGTTACACCACCCGATGCGAACAGCCCAGATGCAGGATGTTCCCGATACAATTCAGCGATACCGTCCGCACAAGCAGCTCGGAATCCGCCCACACCCACGCCCAACCAAGGCTGATGCCACCATGCCGTGAGGGATGCCATCCATGTCAACATGCGTCCGTCTGCCGAACCTTGCTTGGCAAGATAGAAACCCGCAGCCAACACAACAATGCTAATCCATACCGCCAACCGATACTTCCAATATTTCTGTCGATACAGCCACAAGGCCACAATCCCCACGGAGACAAGGGCGGCACGGCTCCATGTGGCCGGCAATATCAAAATCGCCATAAGAAGTGTCACTCGCGGCAACCAAGTCTGCAGCACTGGCAATAATGTTTTTAATGAGATGCGCACTTCATGCCCATGTCTTTCATTCAATTGTTCACTCACTATTTCTCCGTTTCCATGACGGGAAAGTGTCATGGAGAGAACCACTGCCATCATGAGGTACGCAGAATACGGGCCAGGGTTCTGAAAACTGCCTGTCATCAGATAGAGAGAGTGCCGGCTTGTTCCGCTTACCAACTGCCACACACCAAGTCCTGCTTCGTACACACCGCACAACAAGATTCCGTATATGATATATGTTGGTGACAACTGCGTCCACGACAGTATTCCTTTCAATGCCACATACAGCAATCCCATCTCCATCATTTTTAGGAATTCTGTTCCACAGGCATACTCGTTCCCCATCCACACGCGCCCCACCACATATATCATCCACGTTGCCACCACCATATCGGTCCAACTCCACCGCAACAGTTTTCCTCCACACGGAAGATGCAGGATTATTGCCAAGGCCAGCATGACCAGCGTGCCCCATCCCAACACCACATGGCTGTCCGCCCAGCGTTGTTCCACATCCACCACTGTCAGCCACAACAGAAAGGCGACTGCCATGCTTCCGATAATGATATGTACATACTTCTTCATCATCTGGTGTGTTTCTTATATATATAATCCACGACTCCTACCACATATTCCTCTGGCACCAACCCCCAATAGCGGGAATCGTTAGAGTCCAAGACATTGTCTCCTGCCATGAAGTAGTAGTTGTGTTGCCAGCAATGCCGTTTCAGGGGCGCATCGCCAGCCCAGACCTCTCCTGTGTCCCAATCGCAGGTGACGGGCTTTCCCGTCTCCCATGCCAAGAAGATGTTGTACAATGTTGCTTCGTATGGTGTGACCGTCATGATGTCTCCTTTTCTTGGCATGTACATCGGACCGAAGTTCCGTATGGTCCACCCAAACCGCTCATGGTGAGGGATGGTTGGCAACAAGGGCTGCCACAGCACCGAGTCTGGCGTATTCTCCAATCGCTGTTGCTCTTCTTCCAATCCCAGCACCCCTTCAAAGTTGTTATTGCGATAGTGTCCATCCACAATGCTCAAGCTATCCCCTGGTAAAGCCACGACACGTTTGCAGAACACGTTATTAATGACAAAACTGATGCGCCATTCATGATGTGGAAAGTTGAACACCACAATGTCGTTATGGCGGAGCGGTCTCATCCCCTTTGTGCGCCACGATTCCAGTTCCTGTCCTGCGAGGTCAAAGTCCAGGTTTGAGTAGATTCGTGCTCCCATCAGCAGTTTGTTCACGATCACCTTGTCCCCAGGCTCCAATGTCGGGCACATCGACGAAGTGGGGATTGTGAAGTAGTCGAACACAAGGCAGCGCAGCAGCAGCCACACGCCATAAAGCGTCGGCACCGAGAGAAATCCCGTCAATATGTACTTCAACCACTTATACATTACACATCTTTATCTGTTGATTATTTAGAGCTATTCATGGATTTGACATGAGCCATTATAAAAAGCACCAAGGCAAGCACCCACAGCACTATACTTTTCACAAAAGAACCTACAGGTGTGAAATGCACCAATTCGCCGAAACATCCACATGACTCCACACTGCCGAACATCGTTGGGAAAAACAAATTGACACCAGTAAGCCAGACAAAGAATGTGAGCAGCACCAAAGATAGGATGCTCATGCATCTGAGCATTCTTTTCCTGAATGCCAGCATTCCCACCAACAGTTCCGATGCACATACCCCGATGGCACATGGCATATTCCATCCATGCAACCATTGGGGCATATACAGGTCGATGTATTCACCGACCTCCATCGCAAAGGTGCGGATGCTGATTATCTTGAGCAAACTGGAAGCAACAAATGTCACTCCCAGTACCATTGCCAGCACACGCACCAACGTTTCCTTATGTACTCTTTCTTTTTCCAAATCTCATTTGCCTTTTATTGTATGTTACCTTTATCACCGATCTGCACACAAAACAATCAGCGGAAGACCTTAAAATGTCAAAGAACGTTTTTTGTTACAAACCTTCCCCCTAATTCTCTCTCATCATTATGCGCGGATGGTTTAGTCTATCTTCCTCCGTTGTTTTTCCTGGTCAATAACCAGTTTTGTAGAATCCTCCCCATTCTTCTTGATTTCGATTCTTTCTTATGTCTAACTAAGAATACCATATTTTTCATTTTCTCATTCCTCCACTATCATGGGAATACTCTTCTTCTAAAGATGCAATGGTCTTTTTGTACAATTGGGTGAGTTTCTCGTTGCCGAATGGCTCACCCACCAACACAATCTTATTTTCTTTATTCAACAGAAATGTCTTATTCCGAGCCAAAACATCAAGTTTATTTACCTCGCCAAATACCGATGTGTCATAATACATCAATGGACATGGCAGACGCATAGAATCAATGTTCTCGAACAGCACATCTTTCTCTTGGGTCTGCACGACAATCACGTATGCCACTTCCGAATCTATCTCTTTCACTTCATCAATCCAGGCATGCAACATCCTCACACCGCATGAGGTACAGGGAAGGTTGTCTATGTATGACACCACCTTTATATCCTTAGTCAATAAAGAATCGACAGACAAAGAATCATTGCTGGACAGCGACACATAACCATCAGGAAATGTAATCTCACACCCTGATAACTCCTGGATTTCTTTGATTAGGCGGTCGTTGTTGTTGCAAGAACAGAGGAACACAAATGTCAGCATCATGATTATAACAAATGCTGTTCTGTTCCTATATTTGTTTTTACAATATTTTAGACAAGTCATAACGAACCGTATTTCCTTCTACATCAACAGCATAAATTGCATTGGCCACTTCGTTGTAAGTAAAACATATTATTTTCCCTTTCAAAATCACAGATGTGATGAAGTTTCCACTCCAATCAAAAATTCTCATCTCTGGATTATTGGGGATTTGCTCTTCAGCATCTGGATCTGTTATGCTTATTTTCCCATTATGCCAAATAAATATATATGAATCAGAAAGGGCATAATTAACTATTTGCAATTTTAACTTACTTCGTACATCTTCTTTACTTAGTGAATGGAGACTTTCAAAGTAATCATCACTTTCCTTCTTGGGTTTTACACCTATTGTTTTTCCCTTTTTCAGATCAACTATCGTAAAACGGTCCTGAAAAAATGGAAGTTCTATGCATTTTGTCAGATCAGGAGACATTTCAAGACATGCCATATACAATTCATTATCTATTCCATTCTCATTGGACAATATTGATGGATATGCTGAGTAGGATTTACATTCCTTGCCTTTATAGACATCTATTCTTGATGCTGAATTAACATAATCGCGAGCATCACCTTCAAACCCGTATGGCAGATATTCTACACGATTACTGTCCGTCAGCCAGAATGTCGATAAATTCATACCCACATGTATGTTTTTCACATTCTTTTCCAAAACACATTTTGATTGGGAAAGAGTAGATGTCAGATTGATTCTTTTAGTATTTAGTGATTCCCTGAAACACATTATCAAATCGCCCTTTTGGTTTTTCCTGAAATAACAACTATTAGGAATCTCTTCAAATTCCACTTTGGAATGACCAACTTCGCCAAATTCTGCAATGACTGAATCATTTTTTGCATTCATCACATGAACCAGTGGTGAAGAATACGAGAAATAAATCACTAAATCTTTGTAATTGCATGCTGCATAAAGATCCTTGTTAATACCAACACTTATGGGTTTGCCTGAGATGGAATCGGGATACTCGGGAAAATCCACTTCCACCAATTCATCTGTTGCATAATATTTGTCTTTAGTACATGAGACAAAACAAAGCAGTAAAACTGCAACGCCAAATATACAATTCTTGTTCATAAGAATACAAAGTTTACATGAGGGTAAGTCAAAAGTAGTTGGCCCGCCCTCATGATAAAACAATTTTTCTTTATTTATAAACACACCAATGTTGGTGATCACCTCCGGCACCATTCATTCTTCGATAACCTTTTTTTGAGCACTTAGTCTGATTGTTATATGCAGTTTCTTGTGTAAATTCATAGTTCATTTCGGAGCAGATATATTCTTTAACTTTCTGATACCCATACATACCAGGGGTGTCTTCTCCGTAAGTATAACACTCATGTGCCGGCAGTTTATTTGAATTGCCTTCACCACCTGCATTTCCAGCCAATGCCTCAATATTCTGCATCAGCAGGCTGTTGTCCTGTGCTCCGTAAGCACCGTAAGTTTGGTAGGCGGCAAATCCTGCTGCCATTACCACTGCGGCTGCTATGCCGCATTTGATTGATTTTCTCATTAGTTTTTTTAAATTTTAATTATTAATTTTCCTCCTACTCTATAAGCTTTTCGGATTCCGCTTTTTTCTTAAATTCAAACTGTCAACTGTCAACTCTCAACTTTACGAAAAATTACCACCACACTTGTTCACCTTTCTCGTAAGTGAAGATGCGCTCCTCATGCCCCTTGGTCTTGTCACGGAGCACATACAATCCACCACTGGGGACATTCTTGAAGGTGAGCACATTGCTGGCTGCTATCTGCGTGTCCAAAAGTGCCCAGTCTCCATCCTTCCAATAGACAAGTTCATATTCATCTCCAATCTCCACGCCATTGCCGTCGTTTCGAGGAATAAATTTGAACTTGCTGATTTGTTGTGGTAAAGAGAGTTTCAAACCTACCCAATGACCATCGGGACTGACACCGCTGAAGCCTGTGAGGATGTCACCGTCAAAGACTTTCTCCTTGCTTGCCCAAGGGTCGCCCTCTGTGCCGATGATGGTGCCCGAGAGTTTCTTTCCGTCAATGCCGTAGAACTCCAGTTCGTTGATGTTGCAGTGGGAACCCATCGGTCCAATATAGCGGAGGTAACGGTACTTACCCTCATCATTGACAGGTATCTCATACCAGTTACCATTGGTCAAACCCTCGAATGTGTAAAAAGTTTTCGCATCGGAGAAATAGGGCAGATTCGCCCCTTGGAATCGTCCGCCTGACATACGGGCATTGAAGAAGTCCTCCTTACCCATGAAAGGATATTTACGCAACAATTTGAGTGTGATGCGCTTTTTCTCATTGCGTTGAATGGTCTGAACCGTTCCGTCGCCCTTAATCAAAAACGGTTCACCGAAGGGCACTATTTGTCCGTGCTCATAGAATGCTGCCATATAGACGATGTTACGTCCCATCGAAGTGAAAGTGACTTTTCCGTCTCGGATGTTGCCATAAAAGACTGGGACCCAGTTGCGGTTGTCAAACACACAGATGTAAGCGACATGTTTATCGGCATATTCGGTAGGCACGTCACGCACAACATCGGTGGTCTCATAGTACTCATCGGTGACATCCGTGAATTTGGGTGCATTGAAGAGCTGCGGCACTTCCTCCTCCTGACTGAGGTCTCTGGTGTACTGTTCGTTTAGCTGGAAACGGTGACGGAACACCTTGGGCTTCTTGTAACTGTGGTAGTAGTGTACGGTGTCGGCAGGGGCGCATCCCATGTAGAATGGTGTAGCCTTGCCATCGGACAGGACTATGACAGGCCATGCGTGTGAATTGCTGCGGTTGCCCCAGTGGGGTGTGAAATCAACCGTAGCTGGGATGCCGAGGCTGCGGCAGAGATAAACCGTGTAGTCCGCCTCGTCACGGCAGTTGCCTGTCTTGCCACTGAGCAAGGAACTGGCACGAGGGGGCAGAGAGCTTTCATAACCAATCCACTCAAATTGTCCCGTAATATCGAATAGGCGTAATGCCTCTGAGAGGGCACTGTCCAAACGGAAGAGGGAACTATATGTGGGATTCTTGCCTTTGCGCTCGATCTTCCACAATTGCGTGTCCTTGCCTGTGTATGGGTTTTGGGCAAGAGTGTCTGTATTCCCAACAGACTTGGCTTCGAGGAAAAGACCACTGTCTTTGTTCATAATACGGTAGTGTCCATCGCCTGTAGGGAGGAATACCCATTTCTGGTTGCTGCCATTGAGAGCATGGTAAAGACCGACAGGAGAGTTGTATTTGACACTGCAGTATTCTGTTTCCAAACAAAAATCAGAATCTGGGTAACAGACTGAGATACCCCAGCAGGCATAGCCCTTGTAATCAAGACGTAGCAGTTGAGTGCTATCACCTTCAACAAAACGCTTGAGGGTGGCAACACAGGGAAGAGGGTGGGGGTGCAGCCCAATGGTCAGGTACCGTCCCGTATGCTTGTTGCTAATCTGGCAGTAATTGCTGGAATAGTCCTCAGCGCACTCTGGATGATAGAGTTCGCTTGCTGTCACTTGCAAGTAGTCAAGTCCAATGGTGTCGCCAGCGTAGGCGAAGGTGAGGGTGTTGGTGCCCTTTTTCAGGGTGACCAGGGTGGCACTCCTGCTGGTCAGGAAATTCTTGAGGGAGTTGGCTGGGTGCAGGGGTACAGTCGGGATTGATTTCCCGTTGAGGGTCAGGGCGACACGTGCCCGACGGGCTGTAGCCGTATAACGGAGGAAGAGCACCTTGCGGGTCTCGGCAGGGACGGTGTAGGTGTAGGTGACCTTCGCACCGTCGTGGTCAAGCATGACCATCTTGCCCTCCGAGGCACTTTCCGTTTCTGTCAGATTGCCTGTGAAGTCTGCATCTTCCGCCTCCATCTGTTCACCACGCTTACTCCATACGACAGGTTCGGTCAGATAGGGATGCGCCTCGGCAATGATCGTGCGCCAGTCGCTGAGGGGTTCATTGAGGATGCGGTAAGGCAACACATAATTGAAGAAAAGTTCTTCATCATAGTCATCCTGCCATGAGGAGCGTCGCCATGTGTCACAAGCCTCGTCGATGGCATGGATCAAGTAGGCCGCCTTGACGGTCTGGATATCGATGGCAAACCGCTGGTCGGAGAAACGAATGCTGTCGGTACGTTCCTTGAAGAATTTATTACGTTCTGGCAAGGGTTCGTCCGCCATTTGAAGATATATGCTGTCGTATGCCTCGATGGCTTTACCTTCGTAAGTGTAGTGGTAGGGCATGTTCTCAATCAGGAACTTGGCTGCACGATATTTCAGGGAATCGGGGTCATCCTTGAAATGCGCCAGAACCTTCTCCATCTCCCCACGGTTCTCACCCGCCTGCTGAAGGGCACGGTCAAGATTCCTGTTGCATGCCACACACAGAAGAAACGCTACAAGGAGGGTATATGTGCTAATTATTTTCATTGGCTTTTCTTTTTTCTCGCTCCATAACATATACAATTATTCTTCATGAGCATATTCCTCCCTCAATGAGGCAATGGTATTTTTGTATAGTTGAGTGAGTTTCTCATTACCGAACGGTTCGCCAACAAGAACTATTCTGTTCTCCTTGTTCAGAAGAAAGGTTTTGTTGCGAGCTAGAACGTCCAGTTCATTCACCTCATCAAAGACCGATGTGTCATAATACATCAATGGACATGGCAGGCGCATCGAATCAATGTTCTCAAACAACACATTTTTATCTTGGGTTTGTACAACGATCACGTATGCCACTTCGGGGTCAATTTCTTTCACTTCTTCTATCCATGCATGCAACATCTTCACTCCGCATGAGGTACAAGGAAAATCATCAATGTATGAAACCATCTTAATATCCTTTGTCAATAAAGAATCCACAGATAGGGAATCGTGATAAGACAAAGATTCATATCCTGTCGGGAATGTAATCTTGCGTCCAGATAATGCCTGAACTTCTTTGATTAGACGATCATTATTGTTGCAAGAACAAAGAAAAGCTAGGAGCACAAACGAGATAACCATCTCCTTTGATTGCTTCATCATACTACAGATATTTTGAAAGATCATATTTGTAAAGTATTCCATCATCATAACTTAAACCATACATTTGGCAAGTTTTCTCATTATATGCCATGAAATCAATTCTTTCAGCCAAACACAAAGAGAACAATTGATTTCCTTGCCAATCAAATGCTATTAGCTTCCTGTTTTTGTTGGTTTCTGCACGATGCCACTCTTTATATTTGCGTCCATCACGTATGACAAAAACATATTTGTTAGAAAGACACAATCCCGCATTGCAAATTTTAACGAATTCTTCAAAGTCTTTTGGAGACTTGTGTTCTTCTAAATCGCTAAATCCATAACATTTTTTCTCCTTTAGACCTATTACAGTGGCATTCTTTATGTCGATTATGTTGATGATATCAATATAGGCAAGTGCCTCCACTACTTTTTCCTTATTGGGAGCCATTTTTGTCGTTGAACCATATGTCATCATCAAAACCGGATAATCACTACTATTAATCAGCATGGGATATAAGTCTATTTCCTTCAGTTTCTGTTTTTCGATAATCACAAACTTGGGTGGAAAGAATATGTTGTCACGGGCATCTTCATATATAACTCCTTGACGAACAAAATACTTATCCTGGGAAATCTTAAAAAATTCATAACTTTTGTATTTTTGGTCTAAGATGTCCTCCAATACACAATTATCTCTTATAATAGACTTGCTAAGATTAACAACCTTTGTTTTAATACCATCATCAGAAAAACACATACAAATATCATTACTAGTGTTTTTTTCGAAATAACAATTATTGGGCGTTGATATGAATTCATTTTTTGCATGACCAATGTTACCGAACTGAGCCACAATGGAATCGTTGTTCATGTTCAAAATCGTAAAAACATGTGATGCACTTGGATTTTCCATAATCACAAGTAAAGAATCACAACAATCTAATCCCATGGCATTCAAACCATAATAGTTTGAAATGCATGTCCCAGAAATAGTATCAATTGGATTTTTCACTACATATTCCAACAGTTTATTTGGACTATAATATTTGTGTTGCTTATTAACACACGAGACAAATATTGCCATAATGCCTGCGCATATAATAAATGCGCAGGCGATTTTGTTCTTTATATAGTAATACATTAATGTAACATAATCTAAGTTCTTAAATAAGAGTTTTTTACAAGAGACAAAGTCCCCATGCTTTCTCTGAAGGTTCTGCGTCAGGATAGAGTGTTGCCTCATTACAAGGCTCATGATGACCAGGTCCACACTTTCCTTGTATACACAAAGTCGTTCCAGGTGCACATTGAGGAACTTTCCCTTGCCAATTTTGTCTAGTTGTTACATCTTTACAACAATACTGAGTGTCTACCCCTCCACTACCATTTTCACCATCCTGACTCAATGCTTCCAGATTCTCCGTCAATAAAACATTGTCAACATTCTCGTAAGCTTCGTACGCTTTCCATGCTCCGAGGCTAGACACCACCACGGCGACCACTGCAAAAGTGGATTTGGCAATTGCTTTCTTCATAATTTTTGTTCTATTTAATCATTTTCCTACTCGTATCGTTTTTCGGTTCCACGCCTTTTTGCCTGTATGGTCAGCAGTCTATACTATTATTTAATCCATTCTATTTAGTCACTCACTGCTATTCTATCTATTTTCATTTCCTGTTTCAATATGGTTCGGATAATATGCACAGCAGCAACAGTGACAAGGATGGAGGCTGTCTTCTTAATCAATATAGTTCTTATAATATCTTTCGACTACTTGATGAATATATTCGTTGTCCTTCTTGCTGCACTTACGTACATATTTATTGAATTCCGTCTCTTTCCCGTATTCCAATTTGCGAAGTTGGCGAAGACGTTCCATTGCATTCTTATCATCGATGCGATTGTAATGCAGATCGAAGAAAAGTTGTTCCACATCGTGGAAATAGTTCTGATAGAACATGCCAATGGCATCCAACTTACTCAACTCTTCCTCACTTTGGAGGAAACGAAGAATGTCGGACTTACAGGACAATATCGCCGTCATTATCACCAAGGCAGCGGGAGAAATCCATGATTCATATTCTCTAAAGAAGGTTGCTCCAATGCCCACAAAGAGCAACATGCTGTCCACCCATCGGTTCCACTTCCTCTTGCGATCTGTGTAAAGCAATGCCTCATTGAAGTATGTGAGTGCCTTCTTGAGTTCTTCCCACAAAATGTTCTCGGTTGCACTTAAGCTGTCAGCCCCTTTAACCGCCTTTTCTTTTGCCATATTTAAATTGTTTGACTGGGTATTTCCTTTTTCCAACTTTATCGTATCTGATGATTTTACCATTAGGTAATAGTATCTCTTTTAGAACAATTTCTTTTATCAATCCACGTTTTCTTATCTCTTTAAGATACCTCAGATTATTCCTTCGCCTCTGTCCCCCTCTTACTGGAGGAGGATCTATCGGAGGTATATATGGAACAGCACATACAATATTATACTTATTTACCGAAGTCATCACTTTTCTTTCCATCTTGTAATATTTACATTTTATTATTTCCTTTATGAAATTCGATGCAAATATACAATATATATTATATAAACAAAAAAAAAAAAACGATATTTTTCAATTTATTTGCATAATTTACTTATTAATCATTAATTTTGCAGCATTTAATTAAACTAATTATATACAATTATGATTAAAGAAAATAAATTTCTATCATTGAAAGATTATGAATTCTCAATGGAAGTGGACGCCGCAACCAGAGCAGAGGCATTCCAAGACTACATCCACCAGATGGAACAGTTTGAAACAAAACCCTATTGGGTCATGGCAACAAGTGGCGTCGGGGCAAAAATGAAACTTGATGGCTGTGATGATACCATTTCCGCATACATCTCCAATGACTACCTTGGGATGTCCCAACGTCAGGAAACCATCGAAGCGGGAATTGAAGCCCTCCGCAAGTACGGCACAGGAGCATGTGCTGCCCAAGTCATTGGTGGCTATCTTGACATCCACAAAAAGCTTGAAGGGGACATAGCCGATTTTGTGGGGCAAGAGGATGCCATCCTCTTCTCATCGGGTTTTGGCGCCAACACGGGGTTGCTCAATGCCATCTTGGGAAAGAATGACATCGCCTATGTGGATTCGTACATCCACACCAGTGCAACCAGCGGACTACGGGGCACCAACATCAAACACATCGGGCACAATGACCTTGAATATCTTGACATGATACTGGGCAAGGAAGAGGGGGCATACAAGACACGCCTGGTCATCATCGATGGTGTTTACTCTCAGAATGGCGACTTGTCTAAACTACCGGAATACATTTCTGTGTGCAAGAAGCATCACTGTCTGTTGATGATGGACGATGCGCATGGCATTGGTGTAATGGGGAAGAACGGGCGAGGAACAGCAGAACATTTCGATTGTCTGGGGAAGGTGGATATTATCACTGGAACATTCAGTAAGTCCTTCGGGTGTGTCGGGGGCTTTGTGGCGGCATCCTCCAAGATGATAGAATACCTGAGGTTCTATGCAGACAGCAACGTTTTTTCCGCTGCCATCACACCGCAGGTGACGGGCTCCATCCTGAAAGCCCTGGAACTGATTAAGACAAGGCCTGAAATCAGAAAGAAGCTTTGGGACAATGTGAATTATCTACGGAACAGATTGCAAAGTGCTGGCTTTGACATAGGGCAATCCGAGTCTCCAATCTTCCCCGTTATGGTCAGAGACAATGAAAAGGTATATAGAATCGCTGACATGTTGCAGAAAAAGCGTATCTTTGCAAGCGGAATCGTTTACCCTGCCGTCAGGACAAAGGAGGCGAGGATCAGAATCAGCCTGCTCGCTTCACATGATACAGACCAGCTTGAACAGCTTGCTGTTGCACTGGAGGAGATAAGGGATGTGATTCCATTCTAAGAGCTTGCACCAACAACCATAATTAGAACATGAGTACGGAAAAGAAAACACGCTACAGGCGTACAAAGGCAGACATCACGGAAGACATCAGGAAAGCCGCCGTTGACCAAGTGATGAAACGTGGCTTTTCGGCATCATTGGTGACGGAAATCATCAAGAAGGCAAAAATAGAGCCTCCTGTCTTTTACCATAGATACAAAAACATTGACGAATTCTACAGCGAGTTTGTCAAGGGGTGCGACTATTGGTTTTCGGATATCGCGGACAAAGCCATGAAGGGGAGCGACAATCCCAAAGAACAGTTCCTCGCCCTCATGGAGGGATTGCAGGAAGCCCTGAAGGAAAAGTCGGTGATGCACGAGCTGTTACGTTGGGAAATTGCTGAAGGGAATGACACAACCAAGAGGACTGCCACACTCCGAGAAATGTTCACCCTGCCTCTGGCGGACAAATACAATGCACTGTTTGCAGACACGGGCATCGACTTTGTGGCACTTGCCTCACTCTTGATTGGAGGGCTCTATTATCTGCATCTCCATAGAGAACGTTCCACATTCTGCAACATTGACATGGAGAAGGAGGAGGGGACCCAACGCATCGAAAAGGCAATAAAGACCTTCACCAACATCATCTTCTCCTTTCTCGAACGCAGGGACACCAAACAAGACGTGGCAGAAAGGATGAGAGCCAAGGGTATCGACGAGCAAACCATCAAGGAGTGCCTGTTGATATGATTCATGGCTTCATATTACGTTTTATACATGTAAAACTGAAATCTCTATATGTCTTACTAAGGGAAAAACGCAAATCATTTATTATAGCAAAAAGCCATATCTGTTTTCACGGCTCCGGGCACAGCTCCGGTCAATACAATGGCAATGACAAATAGTTGTGAAAACACTTTCTCGCTTTTAAAGACAATTTCGTGATTCACTCTTAGCTGAAAAACAAGTAGCTATGATTCACTTTGAATCGTAAAGAAGTTCCCTCAAATGTATGATCTGATTATTATCTGATAGAGAATTAAAAATCGATACTTAATAACAAAGATGAAGGAAGTAAGAGTTGACTATTCCCATGAGCATGATGTGAGAATAAAATCAAATTTGAAATATGGAGAATTTAAGTAAAGCGATAAAAGCTCTTTTCGTAAAAATGAGCGGAGATGAGATTCTAAAACATGCAGGATTCTTACCTCTCGAGAAGACAGATCACATAGAAAATGACAATCAGAGACTTGATTCAAACATACCAGAGTCTATTGTCATAAACAAACTATTACAAGTTGATTTTGAAAGCACTATCGACCAACTCAATATTGTTTATCAAATAATACAAGACAAGTGGGTCATCAAAGACAAATCAAATTTAGACTTACAATTTCGTAATAGTGATTCGGTCTTTAATGCGCTTCTTCATTTTGCATCCAAATGTCTCACTGTAAAAGATGGAGAGCCTCTTTGTCAATATCGCACATTATTACGTTGGCATTTAATTGCAGGACAAGTTGGTGAAGATCTTCTAACGACAGCATTTATTGCATCGCATGATATAAAACGAAAGAAAAGGAGAAGTACATTCGATTGGAGTGCTTATTTGGGACATGACTGCAAAGAACTAAATTATATTCTTGAGAAACCGATGGCAGAATTGCACATGCACCTGAAAGGTTCTTCATTCAATTTTGACTTGAGTTGGTCATGTCTGATGAACCATATTGGCATTATGCAAAGCCGTTTTGAATTAGAACATCCTCTTCACCCATATATTGATCCCGATAAGACTCTTTATGAAAAAGTGAGGAGAGCTGCAGCTATTAGATACTATTTGGCTGTTGCTGTTGGTTGTGTTAAAGATGACCTGTCATTAGCACAATTATATTCTTTTTTGAACGACAAAGTGGATGAAAAAAATCTTCCGAAAAAAAACGAAGAAAGAGAATTTAGGAAAAATGAATGGAGAATTAAAAACGAAGAAAGAAAATTTAGGAAAAAGGAATTGGGAATTGAAAAAGAAGTAGATATCCTTGAAAAAATAGACAAAAGTCGCGAGAAGACGAAGAGATTTATCAAAGAAAAGTTTGAACAGGCTAAAATCAATCAACATTTTAGTGATCAATTAACGGATAATGATATTATTGATTACATCCCCGTGCTGCATTATGAAAGTGAGCCTATTGAAAACAAGGTCTTAGCTCCAGAAAGAGCTTTGATGTATTCTGTTTTCTCTGCTATTTATGGGGGTAATGAGGAGTCATCTAATATTGCGACATTATTCTATGCATATCTGGCATATAAAACATATTTCAGAAATGCGATTATACAGTTGAACGAGAGGGTTGGTTTTGCCAATTTTGCCAGTTATGAGGAAAGAAAGACCGACTATATCCTTGAGGATTATTATCATTTACTGTATAAAGCAGCCATTGAAGGTTTCTTGGAAAAAGGAACAGACAGATATATTGAAGCAAGAGTTGTTCCCAAAGATACAGAAGAAGGCATAGTTAGATCACTTTTTGACTATTGTAAAGAAATCGATGAAAAATACAAGAAGAAGTACTCGTTTATCTTTCATTTCATCAAACAAAGAGATGAACCTAAAGGAGAAGGCTTCTATCGACATTATGATTTACGACATGCAATAAAAAAACAGGCTTATGCCATCTATCAGTTTAGAAGTAATAGAAAAAACTGGGAAGGTGACAACAACTTGGTAGGCAAGGTCGTTGGTTTGGATGCTGCAAATTCCGAGGTGTTCTGTAGACCAGAGGTCTATGCACAGGCTTTCAGGTTTCTAAGAGGACACGAGATAACAATTGATGAAGAGACGGAAGAATATCCTAAAGATCTTAATATTACTTATCATGTAGGTGAGGATTATATGGATATTGCTGATGGATTGCGGTCCGTGGAAGAGGCTATGCTTTTCTTAAACTTAGGAAACGGAGACCGTCTAGGACATGCACTTGTACTTGGTACTGATGTTAGAAGTTATTATGAAAAGCGTTATTATACCATATGCGCAAGTAAACAGGTCATATTAGACAATTTAGCATGGTTGCATCACAAATGTATTCGTTTGACAGGTTACACACAACTATGTGGATGGCTGGACATCATGTTTTTGAAATATTTTGATGATATTTATGGGAAGCATGATGAGAAGGAGGATAATATCATTGATTTGTTTTTTACCGATGAAAAGAATAAAAATCTTTCAGACGATATCAATGACTATTATCTGTCTTGGTTGTTGAGAGGTGATTCACCCGTCATTGGAACGGAATTGGCTAATGAAAATTTAGAAAGAATGGTCTCAACAATTGACAGGCAATGGGTATATGCGGGTATGAATCATCAAGTTTGTGCAGAGGTCGCTCTAAAAAATGAACGTGCCCGAGATTTATTCGATGCTTACCATTCTTACAAATATGCAAAAAAAGGATATTTAGGAGATACACTGACTATACCACCTATGTATAGAGACGAATGGTATATGCTTTTGGAGAAAATACAGCAGCAACTTCTCGAAAAGGTCGAGAAAAGACACATCGCTATTGAATGCAATCCTTCATCGAATTTTAAGATTGGTGAAATCGAACGATATGACGAGCATCCTATTATTAAATTCTTTAACTATGGTCTTAAGACTCCATACCCTCGGCATGATATTGCAGTTTCTATCAACACGGATGATCAGGGTGTTTTTGCCACCTCTTTAGAACGTGAATATTCGCTCATGGCTTTGGCGATAGAAAGAAATCGTCATAAGGAATATGAGAATTCTCCAAGAGCTATTTGGGAATGGCTTGATAGAGTAAGGGAACTTTCTATGGAACAAAGGTTTAACAAAATAAATCAACAGAAAAATGGATAAAATATTTTTAAAAGAGTGTTTCTTGCAGAAGACAAATCAGTATGAAGCATTAGACGTATTATCTAAAGATGAAAATGATTTGAGACTCGGTTCGTTTCTATTTCTTTGTTTTGACGAGAAAAAAGATAAGGAGAAAAAACTAGTTTTTGCAAAAACAAAAGTTAAAGATGGAAATATAGAGGGTGAAGAAAAAACAATAGGCATCCTATCTGAAGAAGATGCGAAAGAAATTAAGCCGTATCTTGAAGTGGGAAGAATGGACCTATATGAATGTCGAATTAGTAAATTTGACAAGGATGGAGATGAAAACAAAAGGTTTAGCATTGCCATTTTCATAGTATCAAAGGACTACGTCAATCGACAACAAGGAAAGGCCAGACGCTAATCCTCAACATAATGGTGAGGGAGCTTAATCTATCAAAGCTTTAAGGTCTTCCAATGAAAGATGCTCGTTTGCAGCATTAAACTGCTCCGTTGTCTGACGTTTACGGTTCTGTAGAAGGAGTATTTTCTCCTCGACAGTGTCTTTACAAACAAGGCGTAGCGCTAAAACATTCTTCTTCTGACCGATGCGATGGGAACGTCCCATTGCCTGGTCTTCGACTGCGGGATTCCACCAGTCATCTAAAAGGATGACACGATCGGCTGCTGTCAGGTTGAGACCTACGCCCCCGGCCTTAAGACTTATTAAAAAGACGGTTATTGATGAATCTGACTGAAACCGTTCTACAGGTGTCTTTCTGTCACGGGTGTCACCATAAAGTGTGACAAATCGGATACCTGCTTCCTGAAGTTTAGATTCCATCTGATGGAGAGCTGTTACAAACTGAGAGAACACCAATACCTGATGGCCTTCTGAACGGAATGCGTCAATATAATCAATAGCAACAGGAAATTTTGATGGAATGCAGGCCTGACGTAACCGTAGAAGTCCTTCTAATGCAATACTACTGAGACGACCACTCAAACCTGTTGCAAAAGCTTGAAGGATAGCAGTGTGGATGTTTTGATAGTTCTTCCGTTCTTGATCTGTCAATTCAATAAAGATAATTTTTTCTATCCGTTCAGGTAAATCCGAAAGAACCACTTGCTTCTCCCTGCGTAGAATAAATGGCTTCAGCAGTTTACTGGTTATACTTATATAAGTTTCAGGCTGGGTCTGAACACCTAATCTGTGGAGGCGTTGGTACAAACTTTTCAGTGGTGGCATCAGTATCATGAAATGAGACCATAGTTCTTCTATAGAATTTTCAATGGGGGTGCCAGTAAGTATGATTTTATGCTTGCAGTCAAGTTTGCTTATTGCCTGGTATTTTTTTGTCTGTCTATTTTTTACAATCTGGGCTTCGTCAATGATAATTGTATCGTAATGATGATTTATATAGTTTTCAAGATGGATACGTAGCATGTCATAGCTAACAAGTGTGAGCTGAGGCATCAATTGTGGAGCAAAACGGAGGATTTCATTCTGCCAATTATATATTAAAGAGGTTGGAGCAATTATAAGATGTTGGACTTGGACATCCAGACAACAGAGGTGGGCAATGACTTGAAGTGTCTTGCCAAGTCCCATTTCATCAGCCAGTAGACAACCATGATGGTTCTTACGTTGCTGTTGGAGCCAAAAAACGCCATCTTCTTGATAATTTCGGAGGGTTGCAAGGATTTTTTTATTAATTGTATCTTTAATAAATTGTCGTTCCGATGACGAAAGAGGAACGTTTTCCTGATATAGCTGAAGTACATCGGTAGTGCCCCCTAATAGTTTGATAGTTGTTTTATCATCGCTTTTCTCTGCATCTTTACGTTGGAAGATTGTAATATGACCATCACTTTCATGATAATTGCGACTGTTAAGATAGCCGTCAAGCAACTGCTGGGCAAACTCTGAAGAGGATATGTCCTCTGTTGAAAACCAAATAATACCCGAAGGTTCACGATGAGCATAAGCTTTTGACAACTTCTGTTCTTGGTTGGGTACGTAAAGAGTCCACCCATTGTTTACGAATTCTTGAAGTTGTTGGGTATCTGGTTCATCCAAATTCAAGGTTGCAGTGGTTGCATCATAAGAATCTCCAAGTTTTGACAATAAAGAAGACTCCGCGTCGTAATCTCTTTGGAAAAGCTTGTTGTCTGAAGTAACAAATGGGAGTGAAGAAAAAGTGGGATAAAAGGAGCTAAGTGCATCAGCATAGCGCAATCTTACCTGAAGGTTGTGATGCCAAGAATTGATATTACTGATATATAATTCTCCTCCGATGAGTCGTCCAATCTTAATTTTGTCAGTTTGATTGTTTGAAGGTAGTTTAATTTGCCCTTTTTTTATGCTGCCTTTGGGAGCAGATTCTACAAAATTATATGGATGACATATGATGACATGCTGAACAAGCGGATTTTCTAAAAGACGGTGAGGAATACGAAATGGCTGAGTCGATAGTCCTGCGTGATTAAGTAAGGAAATAAGTTCATTGGACGTAGAAATCCCTGATTTCTGAATGTCACTGAGTGTTACTTTGCGCTGAAAAGGGGCAATAGTTTTGCTATTCCCTTCCAGGCATACTTCTACACGTATAGCCGGAATCGGTTTGGCATATTGTTCGGAAATGCAAAGCAGGCGGTAGGACATAGGCTTAAAACTGATAATAATAGAGATAACTGTCTATCATCTTGCGCTCTAATTGCGAAATGAATTCCTGTGAGCATTTTATCTGTAGCATCGGACCTTGATATCCAATCAATTTGCCATTGAAATTACAATCTTCTATTCGACAACCTCCACAGCAAATATATCGCAGGTGACAGGCTTGACATGGATGGAGATTGTCAACAGAGGTAATGTTATGAAGGAGTTTGCCCTGCTCTATGAAAGGTCTTATTGACTTCCCTTTTATATTACCATAACTTTCTACTTCTGATAGCCGATTACAATAGTACACCTCTCCATCAGCTCCGATAGAAATACCTCCATATCCACAATTTCGAGTTATACTGTTAGGCTCATGTCCCTCTATAAAGTTCGAATATTGAGCATTAGGATTGACTGCACGTTCTATCTCCATCACTCTATTATAAAAAGAACGATTTTCTTCCTCCGTATAGTTTGTATTGCGTCCTTGTAATATCTTCTTACTAAGTTTAAAAAATACGGGATATTTGCACTGTTCCTTAATAACCTCTACCATCTGATGGTATTTTGGAGCAGCATCCTGCTGAAGGTTTTTAAAGGTAAAAGTTGTAGCTACGGAAGTCCTAATTCCTGCATTGGCAAAACGAATGACGTTGGCTACTATTTTATCAAAGTGTCCTGCTCCTCGAACTTTAGCATTTGATTGCTCATCGAAACCGTCAATGCTAATTTGAATCTCACTAATGTATGGAGATAGCTTATTAATTGATTCTTCTGTCCAAAGGATACCATTAGAAAGTACGGTTGTAGTTAGCCCTTGTTGATGGCTATGGATAAGAATGGTTTCAAAATCACGGTTCATTAAGGGTTCCCCTCCGGTAAAGGTCACATTTACCCCCCCCTGGTGGCGGAAGTCCGTCAATATGCGTAGCCATTCTTCTTTGGTAAGCTCATTTGCCAATGGTTTGCCAGAGCGCATAAAACAATGGTCACAACTGAGATTACAGGCATTTGTAAGATAACAATTAATCTGTTGGGTTACATCATTCGGTATTGGAGATGGTGTTGCATTAGTGTTGCCAAACTCCCGCGCAGTAATAGCTGCGAGAAGTCGTTGGAATTCATTTTGCTTGTCAATATCTGTAATTAGCGGGAAGACATCTCCAATGGTTTTTCCTGTAAGCAGACCCTCCAAAATTATTTTTTGAAAATCGGTTATAACTAACCAGTTAGCTGTAGACACGGCTACTACCAACCATCCCTCCTTGCAACTTCTGAAAATCACATCTTCAGGAAAAAAGAATCTGTCTGTGCTATTGAGCGTTCCGCTATGTTTCATATCTTAATTCTTAAAAATTGTGTTCCATGGTCTTGGACCGTGGAACACAACCCAATTGGGTAACTATACCGTGATATGAACTTAATCCTTGATCAGGGGATTAGTTCTTGTTCACATCGCAGTTCTTAAAACAGTACATAGCACCTATGCGCTCTGTCTTTCCTGCTTCTTTTGTCTCCCAATTGAACGAAATTGTGAAAATCTCTTTCATTTCGAAAACTTTAATTTTTTTTTAATTAATAATGTTACTTAACTCAATTCCTGCAAAAACTCTGTTAAAAGAGCTATTGCATTATCGGCATCTTCTAATGAAACCATCTCATTTGGAGTGTGCATATATCGGCAAGGTATGCTAATCAGCCCAGTCTTAATACCTTTTCCAGCCACTTGAATCATTCGGGCATCGGTACCTGTTGGACTTGCAATTGCTTCTACTTGATAAGGGATTTTTATCGTCTCAGCTATATTTGTGAATTTCTGATTAAGACCCTTGTTCATATTAGGTCCCATCGGAATGACGACACCTTTACCGAGCCGAATGTCACCATCCTTTGCTGGAGACATGGTGGGGTAGTCAGTGGCATGAGTAACATCAATTGCAACACCTATTTCTGGAAGAATAGCTGCTGACACCATCTGTGCACCTCTAGCTCCCAGTTCCTCTTGAACAGTGGCGACCAAGTAGATATCACAATCTGTTGATATTGTCTGCAAATTGTTTGCCAAACCTATAAGTACTGCCAAACCTATCTTGTCATCAAGCGATTTTGATAGAACAAAAGTGTCAGTCAAGATGGTAGGCATTGTTGCATACGTTGCCACAGACCCAACTTGAACCTTGGACAACGCATCTTCTTTATCTTTGGCGGCAATGTCAATCCACAAGTCTTCTGGGCTAAGATTCTTACCACAATCCGGTTCGCCTTGCAAGTGAATAGGTTTTCGTCCGATAATGCCAGTAACGAGTCCTTGTTTTCCTTGTATATAAATGCGTTGACCTGGTAGTAAGTTTGTATCGATACCACCAATTTGATTAAAATACAAGAATCCCCTGTCGTCAATGTAACTAATCATGAAACCCACTTCATCAGCATGAGCCATAAACATTATCTTAGGGCCATTACCTTTCTTATGGGCGATACAATTACCATTAACATCGCAATTAACCTCGTCGACATACGGCATAACCGTTTTGGCAAAGAACTCTATTAACTGCTCCTCGCTTCCTGACGGACTTGCCATCAGCAAACTCTTATGTAATATATCCTTCAGCCAAACATCCATAGAGTTCAAATTTGGATACAAAGTTACGAAATAATTTTATTTCTCAAACAAAAACTTTACAAAATAGTTACTTTAAGTTTCTATTATACGAATATAGTCAGCTTGCTCGATTTAAGAACATAAAAACTGAGGTATTTAGATTCTGTTAGAAAATGAATCGTATTCTATGTTAAATTAGAGTACATACACAAACCACCTTGCCCTTTCTCATTCTGACCATTACAGGTTGACCCACTGGAATCAACAATAATTCGCAACGTTCTGACAATATTCGAAGCCCCCCTCTTACGTTTTTTTATGATAATCCCCTCTTAGTTCTTGCAAATAGGTGGCTTCTTCTGGGGAATCGGCCCTATCTGTTGGAACCCGTCCCGTGTACCCCACAAAGTGAGCCATCATTTTCTCAACATGTGGATGATCCAACTGACCTTCATTGATTAAATCATCTAGCTCATCAACATCAAGAGAACGTAGTTGTTGGAAGTCAACAAGAAGTAATGGGGCATCTATAACTGGGTTGGGATCAAAGAAAAAATATCGTCCCACATTTGAATTATGAATAAAATTGGTCAAATAATTCACAAATGATTCCCAAGCCTTTTTTGTCAGTCCCCCCTCTTCATTCGCTGATTCTACTTTTCCCTTGTATTCTTTCGTAGACATCAAAGTTTCCTTAGCCGGAACAAGGGCGGCAACAATTAAGAAACTTAATTTATCATGCTCGAAATCACAAGCGTTTGATAAAACAATACTCAACACCGGATTTTCCTCACCTCTTCCCCAATCAACCCCACTGACAATACTGCCTTGAGTTATGTTTTCCCGTGCCCCAACAACCCACTGCATATCAATAATCCATTTCTATAATGTCACCGACACTCTTATTGCTGTATGCTTTCTTAAACCATTCCGACTTGGCCATCTGGGCGTAACGCTTACGGAAATTTTTCTTTTGGGGACTCACATACCTGACCTCTTGTACATAAGTCGTTGAATAATCATAGGTCTGCACTGTGACCACACTCACCATAGCCTGCTCATCACGAGCAAGGGCTGGAGTCATGGTCATTGACAAAGCGCCAGCCAATGCTGCCATCTTAAAAAAAGTATTCTGGCTGCTGCTGGTCATTGTATTTTGTTCCTTATTATCGCTCATTCTCAATCAGTCTTTTGATAATTCTTTCTTCTATTGTTTCGATTGAACTTTCTATTAACGATTTAGCCTCTTCTCCTATCGGCATTCCACTTAAAAATTGGTTATGATGATGATTGATATTGGCAAAAATTCCATTTCGTATTCCACGACGTGGCTCAATTTCCACATTTGCAACTTGGGTCTCATTTATTCCAAGTCTCAAATTCAGTTTGTTGCACATCTGAAAGGAAGACGCATCTGATAAAGAGGGGTTAATAAAATGATTCCATAACCAAACTTCCGAACTTTCGTTTATATCCGTCCACTGATATTCACTGTTAATACCAAAAGAAGAAAATCTGTTCCCATGGATAAACTTGTCAATTTCTGGCTGTAAAGCCTCCATATATTCCTGCAAACCATTTCTATCTTTCGCTTTTATAACAAGTCTTGTAGGACTTAACACCATCATGGGAAAAGGTTTGTTTTCTATCGCTACAACATACCCATCTGGAGTAAATCCATTAAACGTATCATAAGGCAGACCAAACAAATCTTTCGCAAATCTATTATCAAAGTTTGGTAATACAGCCAAAGGCTTCTCCCAAACTCCCACAAAGGAAATGCTAAAACTGGTTTTCTCCATTATTTACAATAATCTCTAAATTTCGTGCAAAAATAGTTCCTTTTTTTTATTCGAGAAAATTTTTTGAGAAGGAATTAAGTATTTTTGATTTAAAATCATGTTTTTTTGTATTTCAGAATTGTTTTTACCTGTTTACGAGAAAACTGGGATTGTTTATATGCAAAAATCATCAAATATGTAGAAAAATATCTCCATGGATAGGAATTCTGAACGAAGAACTGGGTAAGGTATGATAACTTATCGTGTCATCAGGGTTAAGGGAAAACGTGGGCTATGTGTAATATTAAACAAAATTGAGTGACATCGTGTAATGTTAAAGGTTGAGAGAAGCTGACACAGTGTGGAGATGAAATAAAACAATTTAACACCTTGTGACCAACAGACACATGCCTCTGGCGGACAAATATAATGCACTGTTTGCAGACACGGGCATCGACTTTATGGCATTTGCCTCACTCTTGATTGGAGGGCTCTATTATCTTCATCTCCATAGAGAACGTCCACATTCTGCAACATCGACATGGAGAAGGAGGAAGGAACCCAACGCATTGATAGGGCAATAAAGACCTTCACCAACATCATCTTCTCCTTGCTCGAACACGGGGGCGCCAAACAGGATGTGGCAGAAAGGATGAGAACAAAAGGTGTTGACGAGCAAACCATCAAGGTGTGCTTACTAATATGATTAGAGCATTCAGTACTGCCCCAATCATATCTCCGTGCTATTTCAACATGCCTTTACGCGTTCAAAAAGAGTTGTCTGTTCAAAAAATTGTGAACAAATCGTATTTTCTGAACAAAAAAAAATGGAAGTATAGTTATTGCAATATCACCAACAAAACAAGACTCTCCTATAGCCTGTACTTTATTAGGAATCTTTACTTCTTTCAAACTCTTGCAACCGTTAAAAGCATAGCTTCCCAACGATGTAACATCTTCACCTATTGTCAATGTCTCCAGTGATGTACAACCTTGGAATGCACAATCACCTATTTGACCATTATTCGCAACAGAAAACAAAGAGCTCTGATAGGGGTAAACCTTCATGTCCTTCTTATCCCACATATCCCCAAAACTATATTGGTCATTGGCTACATAGTTAATTCTTCCTGCCAGATACTCGTAACCTTCTGGTGGAGTATTTGTCAACCAAATAGTTTTTTCTGGAATGCACAGATTTACGCCTATTTTAAGTACACCAGCTCCAATTGTCATGGAAGTCAAGCTGGAGCAGTATGTGACTTTCAGAATATTCCGTTAGGGCCTGGCGACCAGGACTCTTTGGACAATATTGTAGTTAAGGTATTTATTAAAGGTATGGTTTCCTTTGAAGCTGTAAAAAAAGACATAGACATTAACAAGTACTTCTTTAAAGATAGAAGTGAATGTATAGATGTTATTTATTCTTTTGATAAATATGATAAGAAGATAAAGTCAATTGAGTTCGACAGACACGATATCAATGCCAGGTTGGTTTTCTTAGAGTCAGATATCAACGAGGAAGTTCCTAAAGAACTTGTCGTGGAGAATATATCTCTACCTCTGAAGAAATACGAAATGTTTACCCGGAAAGGAAGAAAGTAACGCTAAACCTGAGAAGAAAAAATGAGGATTGCTTCGGTATTCATATTCTCGTTGATGATTCTGTCGTCTTGTTCCCATAAGGACGAGGCGATAGAACTATCACGGGATTTCTTTGCTTCATTATCCGACTCCACCTATGGAAAGACCAATGACTTCTATCCCGATTATGACTCTTTGGGCATTGAAGCAAAGTCAGACATTGTGGACATCGAGGCATCAGATGTTACCGAAAAGAACGACACTGCCACCGTCCGTTGCTATAACAACTATACCAATAGTGAGGGAACCTTCATGCAGGATAGCGTTACCCTGTTCATTACAAGGAACGAGGATAAGCAGTACTACATCTATGATTCGAAGGGACTCATTGTTATTGACAAGGAACTGGCGTGGTTCGGAAAGGTTACTGGTGCCTTTGGCAAGAAACAGACCAATGACCAGGCATTAGCAAAACGTATCGAGCAAGTCAGGAGCATGATGTGGGGACAAATACATTGAAGTCCGTGCGGAACTGACTACCAAGGTGAAGATTGCCAACTGGTCATAGGAAACAAGCTATAGCGGTGATGCACATGGAGAGGGAAGGGTTGTCAACATCTGGACTATTCCATATCGGGTGTGAAATACCATGTGAACTACTATGACCGCAAGGGCGACTTTATGGCAGAGGATAATGGAAGCATCAGCAAGACATTATATCCAGGCGAGAAATACAACTTCACCTTCTGGAGTTCCAATGCTAAATATCCGAATACTGCAAGTCTCAGACTTGATTTCTCGGACAATATGGTTTTGAAGATTATTAAGGAGCAGACCTATACAGGCAAGGAGTTCCAAGAATACTTGAAACGCCAAAAGTCCAAATAATCAGAAAGCCAAGTCGTTCAAGCTCGAGTTCTTCACTGAGCGAACATAATCAATGAGGATGGTAGGGTCAAAAGCCTTGCCATCCTTTTTTGTTGTAAGATGCAGATGTTCACCAGTGGATGCTCCTGTATTGCCTGTTAATCCCAATGGCTCTCCAGCTTGAAGGTAATCATTGGTCTTTACGTATTGTTCTGACAGATGGCAATAGCTGACCGTGTAGTTAGCAGTCTGTACTGTCACGTATTTACCTGAACGGCTGTCATATCCTACCCTAAGCACCTTGCCTGGCAGCATCGACAGAACATCCTCATGTCGAGCATGAAGGTCGATGCCGTTGTGCATGATATACTTATGATATACAGGGTGCTTCCTCATTCCGAACTTTGAGTTTACTTGTATCTTCTTTAGAGGGAAGGACACACTGAGGTACGTCCTCAGTCTCTCTTCTTTCCCTTCTATCCTATCGGGAATCTCTGTAGATGCTGTATCTGACGGCAGAACACTATCCTTCGGAGCAACTGTTTGTTCTGAAGGATTTTCTATTGTCTTGATTGATGGGCGACTTGCAACATGACCGATGGTATTGAACTGTGCGAAACTTGCAATCGGAACAAATGCCGATGTGAGTATTACGAGTATTGATTTTTTCATGGTGCAAAATTAGTGCTCTTATGTCACTTGGAAAAATAACATCAGATAATACCATACAATTATAACATTTGATAAGTTTTGAGTATGATTTCTTCTGCAAAATTATACTCAAATGTTATCAAGACTCAAAATCGACCTGATTTAGTATTTTCTTCAGCTAAGATGAATAATTATGGTGTACCTTCGCAGCCAAAATTGTTTCATCAACTGATAAAAATTGAAGAAAATGCAGTTTACCGAGAACGAAATTCCATTTCAGACCCTTGACCGTTTGGGTCTGACCCGTGAAATGATTGAAGACCTCCCTGTCAGGATTACCAATGACATTCTCGAAGGAAGACGCTCGCCCGTACTTCCTATTATGGTTATTGACCAAGAGGGCAATGAGGTCAAGAGTCGTAGCCGCTTCAAACTCATCCGCAAGGAGGACGGTGATGTTGATGCTCTCTTCTATCCTGAGATAGAGAAAGCAGATCTTAGACTGTTCTCAGAGCAGAACCGCGCTCTCTTAGAAAAAGGTAAGACTATCATTGCCACCATTCCAGATAAGAATGGCAGCATGGTACGCTCCTTTGTACAGATTGACAACGAGACCAACCAGGTATTGTCTGCACCTGTTCAGGTTATCGCCCGTAACCTCCAGTTCATTTCAGAGGATATCCATCTGAGCGAAGCCGAGTTCAACAACCTTCAGAATGGTGAGCCTGTCACCTTCGTCCGTGAAGACGATGACGAACCTATCACTGTTGGTATTGACCTTAGCAACCGCACTGGAGTACGTGTATCTCCGGGCGATGCCAAAATGTGGAGCGAACAGCGAACCCGTGATTGGGACAAGTTCACCTTCGGCATCTACGGCTGTTGGGTCATGGGTGATGACGGCAATCTTGATTACGTCAAGGAAGAGGACTACACCGATGAACTCTGGAATGAGCAAAGAAAGGCTGGTCTCAGAAGCATGGGACACTTGCGCTAATCAGAAACGATAACCCTAAAAAGAAAGGACAATGGCTACAAACAAGTATTATTCCGAAAGCGAGTTGGTTCAGAAGAAGCAGAGCGGCGAATTTAACTGGCTCGACTATGTGAACCATCACTCCAAAGAATGGCAGAACGAATATGCTGACTTCTGCAGAGAACGCGGACTGTCTGTTGGCGATGAGTCGGCAGAAAAGTTCGTTGACTACAAAGGAGAAGAACTTGAAAAGGCACTGGCTGATGGCAATGCCTGATTGTTGAATCTAAACAACACTATTATGTCGATACGTTCCAATTCTCTACCACTGAGAGGCGATTTGTCGCCAGAGCTGCAAGACATCCTCAGACGGAATGGTATGCAAGCGCACATCATCCGTCAGGGCGATGGCTTCCAGTTGGCAGTTCAAGGGCATGACTCTCCACTTCTCACCTATCCCATCTCTGCCCAGCAGATGAAAGCCATGACAGACTGGGGTACGAATTATGCCAACAAGAATGCCTACAACACCTTTGCGGCACTTGTCGGCAATGACTTTTATGTTCCAAGGAACTTCGTACATGCCCGTAATGCCAACGGACGTGTTGCCATGGGACTTCACGGTTATAGGATTGGTGTCGGTGAATATGGCCGTATGGCTTGGGACAGACGTGGGCTGCATCCCATGTGGGGACTGCATGACCGTTTCTTCTTGGGCTGGACACCTCGACAACAAGCAGGTTCCCACATGCGACGTGTCGGTGGTGCGCTCTTCATGCAGGGTGCTCCAATGGTTCCAGACCGTCCCGATGGTCGCATCAAGCCAGGAGAGTTGCAGAATGGCGGTTACGGATTCTACTATAAAGAACAGCCGATAGCCGTTCAGCCTCCGAAACAGGATGTGCTGGCTGACCTTCAGACAGTCATCACTCCTATGGAATTGGCTCCACGGAAGCTGGAACCAGCCAAGCCTTATAATGAGCTTATCACCTCGAAGGTCTATTTCTCCAATGAGAAGTTCAAGGAGTGTCTGGACAGTCACGGCATCGTGATTGATCCTGAGAAGAAGACTCTCACCATCCAGTCCTCTGCCACTAAGCAGGATTTCGTCTATGACCTGACTGAGGAAGAAGTAAAGAAGCTGACAAGCAACTCCATCAAGGGAGTGCCTGTTCAGCAGCGTCTCGACATTCTCAACAATGTCATCAAAGGCGACTTCAGCGAGAAGATTACGATGGATATGCTTAATTCCAAGGAGCAGATTGGCATTAAGCTGAAGCCAGAAGTCGAAGCAGAACTGAATGACCGCCAAACACAGATTCTGGAACAGGCAAATATTCCCCTGACTATGGACGGCAGACAGGTTCAGTTAGAACCAGAAGACCGTTCCGTTGCTCATGTTGACGGCAATGCCCTCTATGAACTCAATGAGGGCAAGGCATGGTATCGAGAGGGGAAGCATGGTCGTGAAGTCAATGTCGATGACATCAAGGTTGAGCCAGTCAGGAATGAAAAGGGCGAAATCGAGAATGATGCCAAGGGCGAAGCCAAGTACCGCATGACAGCGGTCATCAATGGTGAGAGCATCAGCCATGAGATTACTCAGAAGCAGTATGATAAGTTCATGGCCATCGATGACTATCATCGCATGAAACTCTTCTCCCATATCTTCAGTGAGGTGGACATGAAAAACATTCCTGGTATGCACACCAGCTTGGGTGCAAAGATTGGTGGAGCCTTGCTTGCCGGACTTGCCATCACACATGAGCTGACCCATGACTTCCACCATCACAGTGGGCCATCCATTTTCATGGAGCATCATGGGCCTGACAGACCCCATGTGTATTTTAAGCCTGGTGTTGACTCACCGCAGGAGTTGGCATCGAGGGCTTTTGATGCAGGACTGAATGCTCGAGAACACGGCGTAGGATTAGGACACACAAGGTAAAAGGATTTATTCAGGATAACAAAATGGCAGAACTTACCTACGACGATTTTAAGAACAAGCTCAGTATTCAGGATGTGCTGATAGACGCTGGCTACACGTTGAACAGACGCGACGGCTTGCGCTATCCGTCGTATGTAAGGCTGGACAGCGAGGGCAGACGTATTCGTGGTGACAAGTTCATCGTCACTGCCAATGGCCTTTGCTGTTTCCTGCCGCCTACGCGGAAGAACTACAACGTCATCAGCTTCATTAAGGAGCATCCAGAAATGTTCTCTGACTACACGGCTGGCATGGATAAGGACAGACTCGTCAACCTTGTCTGCAACAGACTTTTGAATAATCCTATCGAGGAAAGGGAAAAGAAGATTATCAATCCACAGCGTGACCTTCCACCTTTCAAGATAGACGATTACAAGCTGCATCGTTTTGATGGCAATGACAGGGAAACACAAAAGCCGTTCTATCCTTATTTCCAGCCAAGAGGTATCAACCTTAGTACGCAGTATGCTTTCCATCATCATTTTGTCCTTGCAGAACGTACAGTTGGCGACCAGACTTACAAGAACCTTTCTTTCCCAATGACCATTCCTGGTTCTTCAGACGAAAAGGTTGTCGGTTTGGAAGAAAGGGGAAGAAGAAAACAGGATGGCACATCCTACAAAGGCATGGCCAGAGGCTCCAATGCCAGTGAAGGTCTTTGGATTGCCAGTCCGATGGGCACCAAGCTACAGAATGCCAAGCGAGTCTTCATCTTTGAGAGTGCCTATGATGCAATGGCTTTCTATCAGATGCTGGCTGGCAAAGATAGTAACCTTACCACACAGGAAAAGAAAGAGCTTGTTGGTGGTGTCTATGCCTCTACGGGTGGTAATCCTTCAGCCAAACAGTTTGAAGGATTACTGAGAAGTGCCAAGGATGCCACTTTTCACATGGGCTTTGACATGGATGATGCCGGAATGAAGTTCGAAGACATGTTCAGGGATTTGGCAGAAAAAGCCAACGTGCCAAGTAATCGTGTCGTCCGTGAGGAAACAAATGACGGCTATAAGGACTTCAATGAAGAGCTGCTTGCCATGATCGAGCGTAAGAACCATCCGCTGGCAAAGGGCAATGTCCCTGAAGAATACAAGGCTTACGTGGATTCCTTCAGAAAAGGAACGGATGACATACCATCCACGAAAGATGTGCTTCATCCGAATAGTGAGCAGATTGACCTTCTTCCGAAGTCTGTCCAGAAGCTCTACGCCAGATATGAAGCCCTGTATGAAGATGCCTACGAGATGCGTTCTTCCAGACTTGTTGCAACATGCGACAAAGAAGAAGCCATCAACCAGGCATCAGAGGCATGGAAGACTTTCAAGGAGAGTCTTTGCAAGGCTCTTGACATCAAGGAGGACACGGCGGCACTCGATGTGGAATCCGAAGATGTTGGCAATGACAAGAAGATACAGCATGACGTGGACTATACCACCAGTGTTGACGAGCAAGGCAACATTGCAATGGAGGTAGAGACATCAGATCAGGAAGAGCGAAGACATTATCATCGGTAACTATGGAACAGGTAATCAGACGCTTCAACATCATCACGCTTCGCCCACATTGGGCGCAGTATATCATCAGTCAGGGATTGATGTTCCTTGTCAGTATGGTACTGTTCCTTGTTGCCGGACATGAAGCCATCACCTTCAAGGCACCATTCCTGATACTTGGTACCATCACAACCCTTATGATGCTTTACGGCTGTCTGTATCTGTGCAAGCTTAGGTTCATTGTTTCCTCTGAGCAGCTTATCATCCAGCATGGCATCTTCCATAGGACAAGCGACTACATTGAGCTTTACCGCATCGTGGACTTCAGCGAGAGCAGGGATATACTGGAACAGTTGTTCGGGCTAAAGACCGTCAGCATCTACAGCGGTGACAGGACAAATCCCAAGCTCGACATTTACGGAGTGAAAGAAAAGCTCGATGTGGTGGCTATCATCAGAGAAAGAGTTGAATACAATAAACGCAGAAAAGGCATTTATGAAATCACCAATCGGTAACATCTATCCTATGAACAAAGACCGATGGCATTTTGACCAACGGTGGTGGACAGTCGCAGTTATGGCGTTTGTCCTCTTGTGGTTGAGTTTCGGGAAAGCCCATGCCCAGATAACCTCCAGTAATCCATTGGAATATGTGGCACTGGCAGAGGGCAACGAACTCATCAATGGTCAGATCAAGACCCAGATTGATGACCAGCAGAAGACCGCACTGCTTCAGAACGGCATTGCAGCCGAGTTTACGATGATCCACAAGTGGGAAAAGAAGTACAACTCCTATCTGAAGACGGTGGACGGCTATGCCAGTACATTGAAAGCCTGTACCACACTATATGATGACGGTGTACGCATCTTCATCAACCTCTGTAACCTGAGAAAAGCGATGGCCGACAATCCGCAAGGTATCGTAGCAACCATGTCTATGAATAACCTCTACATAGAGACGGCCACGGAACTTGTGACCATCTACACGACATTGAGGGATGCCATTGCCAAGGGAGGTACAGAGAATATGCTTACTGGAGCCGAGAGAAGTAAAACCCTTTGGGCACTCAATGACAGGCTCGATGCTTTCAATAAGAAACTCACCAAGCTCTATCTCTCCATCCGCTACTACACCATGACCGATGTATGGAACAGTGTAACCGCCGGAATGCTTGACCGTACCAATGGGGAAATAGCACTCCAGGCCCACAGACGATGGATAAGATGTGCCAGAGCTGCATACTAAAACGGAATGAATCATGTTGAATAAATCTTTCTTTGTCATAATCATGCTGACTCTCGCCCTCCCCTTCGGGGGAGTTGGTGGGAGTATGCTCCATGCTCAGGGCAATGACCCTGTGCTGGCAGGAATGATTGCGCTCTATACGGACAAAGCCAAGAAAGAGCTGAAGCAACAGGAAAAGATGATGCTGCTGGAGGCAACAGGCCATATCTGGATTACCGAAGAGGTCAATGCTACCACAGACCTTCAGAAGGAGTTCAACAAATACCTTGATGACTTTCACAGCATCATAGCCTATGCAGCACAGATATACGGTTTCTACCATGAGATTGACAGGATGGTTGACAACCTTGGAAGTTTCAGCCATCAGCTAAGTGCTCATCCCACTAATGCCCTTGCAGTGGCACTTTCCGCTAATCGTAACAAGATCTATCGGGAGATTATCATGGGAAGCGTGGATATTGTCAATGACATCCGTCAGGTCTGTCTCGCCAATACCAAGATGACTGAGAAGGAACGTCTGGAGATCATCTTTGGCATCCGTCCCAAGCTCAAACTCATGAACAAGAAACTCCAGCGTCTCATCAAGGCGGTGAAATACACGTCACTTGCTGACGTATGGGCAGAGATTGATTACAGTGCCAGGAGTGAAGCGGACAAAGCCAGTATCACAAGGCAATGTATGGAACGCTGGAGGCGAAATGGGAGAAGATAATTGATTGTTGAACTTAAAGAGCATAGAAAATGAGTTGGAGTTCATTACTCAAAGCAACATTTAAGTACGGTGGCCGTGCAGCCAAGGCAACGGCTTCATCCGTTGGCAGTGCTGTCATCCATCCTCAGAGAACCATCAAGGGACTCGGCACAGCCACCAAGACCGCTGCTGTCGGCGGTGCTGCCGCATACGTCGGCTGGGAAAAGCTGACTACAGACAAGAGTGTCGCCCGTATTGTTGGCGATGCTGTCGTTGGCTCAGATACCATTGATACGGTCAGTGACAAGGTTGATGGCGTGGCCAATACCGTAACCGAACTGAAGGATTCCGTAGGCGGTGCTGTCGATACCATGAACAATGCCATGACCAGTGTGGATAGCAAGTGGAGCGGCATGTCAAACTTCCTTCGTGGTGTGTTCTCTGGCAACGGAGGCGATATATTCAGTAACTTCTTCAGCAACCTTGGCAAAGGCAATGTGTCAGGTCTCAGCCTTGCAGGACTGGTACTTTCAGCCTTGCTTGTTTTCGGACGTTTCGGATGGCTCGGAAAGATAGCCGGAGCAGTCCTTGGCATGATGATGATTGGCAACAATGCCAATATGAGTCAGGTGCTGGGAGGTGGACAGCAGAAGCCTTTAGCGCAGGACACTCCACAGAGGGAGCTACCGAAGCCACAGGCACAGGTCATTCAGGTGGAAGAAACGCCAAGGGAACAGATTCACAGAGGCAGATAATCAAAGAATAACTTTCAAGGATAACAATATGCAGTTTACACATGAAATGATACTCCAGTCAGACAGCGGCTACTGTATGCCGTTTGAGGAGAAGAACAAAGATGTAGAAATGTCGCTCGGTTACGGCAAGCAGAAGCATCCTAAGACAGGAGAAAAATTCTTCCATCACGGTATTGACTTCGATGTCAAGCACTACCTCCTTTCAGCCGTTGCAACAGGCAAGGTGTCAGGATTGGGGAATGATGCCATTCATGGTATCTATCAGGTCATCCGCTACGGCAACTATGAAGTGACCTATTCCCATCTGTGCAATGTCTTTGCCAACTACGGACAGGTGGTAAAGGCTGGTCAGGTGGTTGCTGTAAGTGCCGACATGCTCCACATGGAAGTTAAGTACAATGGCGAGGAAATGAACCCGTTGGAATTTCTCACCATGATTTACGGCAACCTCAAAACAATGGAACAGCAAGGTCAGGTTGGTGCTGTGCCTCAGTTCGTCACCATCGACATGGACGTGCATACCATGTACGACAAAGACCAGAAGGAGATTGAAGAGCTGATGATGCGCTTCTTCCCGGACTACATGAGTGACATGAGCAATGGCCTGTACTCCATTCCTGAGCATACGGAACTTGCGCTTCGCAACATCTTCACTATGTCAGCGATGAAGAACTATTTCTATGAGACCCTGCCCAGCATGGCAAATCCTTTGGGAATGGGTGCCAGGAGTATTCCATTGGCTGAGAAGGTGCAGAACCTGCTGATAGCCGATTTCCTTAACTATCTGGCATTGAGGCATCATGTCTTCCTCAGTACGATGTCAGCACTCGAAAAAAAAAAGCTGAAGACAGAGCCGTAGCCAGTAGCGGACTCATCGATCCGCAGGCAGAGCTGGAGATTGACGTGCAGAGCTTCGATATACCAAGGCTTGTCAGTGTCTATCCAGACAAAAGCGGAATCCGATGGTGGACAAAGGCATGGTTCAACAACAGCGAGGCAGGTGAAGCAGCCATAGAGATTGACCGTATGCTGGCAATCAAGTTCATCAATGACAATGTAGATAAGGACGAATGGTTAGAGGAATACTTTCCAAAACAGATGGAAGTCTATCATCACGCCATCGAACAGACAAAAGAACAGATATTAAACCAATTGAACTTATGATAACAAAAAGATTGTTTTCCATAATATTCGCTATGCCAATGGCAGTGTCCTCATTCGCAGACAGTGGCTTGTCTGGTTTGAGCGATGCTGCTGACGGCGTAGGTTCTTACCTTCCTTATGTTCAGGGAGTGTGTTATGTGATAGCTGCCGTGATAGCCGTTGCAGGTGCCATGAGCATCTATCTGAGTATGCAGACCAATCCTAACCAAATCAGAAAGAGGATGATGATGACTGTAGGCAGCTGTATGTGCTTCGTGTTGATGGCTACCGCCTTACCTCAGTTCTTCGGAGTTGATGGCAGTGGTTCTTCCACAGGAGGAAGCAGCAGTTCATCTACTGGTAGCGGAACCTCAGACGGGTTCCTTGCCTCTGACCAAGGAGGAATCTCACAGACTGGCATCAACACGGAAATACCATCCTTCCATGACCAGACAGGAAACTGGATAACATTCCCTCCTGAAACGAATATGACAGTGGCCAATCACCTGATGGACATCTATGATCATTTCGGGTCAGGACGTGAAGGCTCGTATGGACGTACTCTTGCATACATTCACAATGCCTATCGTCAAGGTCAAATCGACCATGACATGTTTGAGCAGCTGATGAGAATATCGGGTAATCTTCCCCATAACTAACCTGTAACATCACTTTAAGTAATGGCAGAAACGAGCAACGATAAGTTATTCAGGACTAAGGTCTTGCCGATAATGGACAAAGTAATGCGAGACCTTCGGTTAAAGCAGTCTGAAGAGATGGCCATTCATACCAGCAGCTTGCCGTATATCATGGCTGGGGCAGCTGGGCCTGACGGAGGAATGTCGGCACAAGCAGCCAGTCTTGCCTCTCTCAGATACACGGGAAAGTGGAACTCCAAACATACTGAAGACTACATTCAGATGGTCAAAAATGAGCTGAAAAAGCAGCACATCGCCGTCACTCCAGAGATAGAGAAGATGATGATTGAAAAGATGATCAAGGATGAGATTCCGAAGTCATCCATTGACTATATCATGCGTAAGGCAGCAACCAACACCATCTTCTATCTTCCCCAGGCACTTAACAAATCACCACTGGAGAACCGTATCACGGCACAGGCTGAGAAGAAGTATAACCCATCCACTTTGGAAAAAGGAACAGGTTATGTCTTGGGAGCAGCCGCAGACTATATGACGATGGGCGGTATCGGTGGCAGTTGGTCTGGAGCAGCCAAGTTTGTTGGTGTTGACCTTGCCTTGAATGCTGCCATCGACAAGGTGGGAGCAAAAGAAACCGATGACGTTCCTTTGATTATTGCGCCCGAACATAGAGCCGAAAACAAGGCTACTCAGGCAAAAAGGAATAAGGAACAACCCAAGCTAAAACCAAAAGAAAATACCCCAACAGTGGAACAGACAACGGGAACACAGGCACAGCAGCCTGTAAACGAAGAAAAAGAAGTCGATCAGGCTCAACCAGAAACACAGCAGGAACAACCACAGCAGACCAATCAGAATGGCTGGAGCGGATTGCTCAGTTCTGTTGGTCTGAACGGCATTTCCGACATAGGTCACAATCTAGGCTATGTACTGGCCATGCTTCCAGACATGCTTGTTGGCATCTTCACTGGTAAGACCAAATCCCTTGGTCTGAAGGATAACATGCTGCCTTTAGCCAGTATTGTGGCAGGTATGTTCGTCAGGAATCCCATTCTGAAGATGGTTCTTATCGGTATGGGAGGACTCAACCTTTTGAACAAGGCAGGTCACGAAGCCTTGGACAACCACAATGGAGTCAGCTACGGACAAGGTGGAAACGCCAATATCCGTGGCAACTACAAAGTCTATGAGGATGAAACCCTCATTGCCCGAATCTCGCAACCGCAGATTAAGGGCAACTGTCTGATTGCAACCATCGACAAGGTTCCATGCACCATCGCATTGCCAGACAGAGTGGTGGACGCATACAATCAGGGCGCACTGCCTCTTAACACCCTTGCCAATGCCGTACTTGCCAAGAACGACCAGATGCGACAGATAGCAGCTGAAAACTATGCAGCCAGTGAACAACAGGCTCAGACCAGGACACTTGCACAACGATAATAAACCCATTAAAACAATAGAGATATGCAGGAAAAGAACCCACAGGAGAAAGCAGCAGCCGAAAAACAGGCTGAACTTCTCATCAATGCAATGGAAAGAGCCAAGGAGAATGGCGGCTTATGGTTAAACCCATCAGAGAAGACGGCACCTCGTTTCTATCCACGAGGTGTCAATGTCTCAGCCTTCAATGCCATGACGATGGCACTCCACAGTGACCAGAATAACTACAAGACCAACGAGTACACGCTCTTCAGCGAAGCCAAGAAACGAGGTGAGTCTGTACAGTCCAAGGAAAAGGGAGTTCCCTTCAACTGGTACAACTGGAAGGATTATGTCAACAGACATAATCCTGAAGATGTCATCAGCAGTGAAGACTACAAGGCTTTAGACGAGAAGCAACAGGCAGAATACAAGGGAGTCAGAACCCGTGAAGTCCGTGCTCTGTTCAATATCGACCAGACAACCCTTCCTTTCGTTGACAAGGAACGTTACGAGCAGGAAGTCAAGACACATGGAACCTCTGAGGATCGTGAGCACTCCAAATCAGAGAGTGACCACCTCCGTCTTTTTGTCAACGATTTCATCCTGAAGACACGAGACAACCTTGTTCCCATCCGTCTTGATGGCAGCGGTGTTGCCCACTACGATGCCAAGAAAGATACGGTGTATATGCCAAGTGAGAAGGATTTCGAGTCTTACAAGGACTTCACCAACGAACTCATGCGTCAGGTGGTTAGTGCCACAGGCAATGCCCAGCGTCTTGGACGCAACGGCATGAACAACGGAAACACCTCTCCTGAAGATGCAGCAAAGCAGGAACGCCTTATTGTCGAGTTGGCTGCTGGCAGTAAGATGCTTGAATTGGGACTTCCTGCCAAGCTCTCTGCTGAAAGCATGAAGATGGTCGATTACTGGCAGCGTGAACTCAAAGAGAATCCCTGTCTCATTGATGTCGTGGAGATGGATGTAAACAATGCTTTGGATATGCTTCACAAGGCAGAGCGTGGTGAGAAGGTTGAGTTGGCATCCCCACAGCAGAAAGAGGAAGCTCAGGCTGAACAATCCAAGCACTACTATGTAGCTGATGAGCTGAAGAACCTGCCCAACAAAGACACCAAGGAATTTGTCGTAGTACGTGACTCCAAGGCAAAGAAAGCGGATGTCGTACTCCCTGCAGGTGCTTCCTTAGAGGTGGACAACGAGATACCAGGCATGAACAAAGGACGTATCGAGAAAGCCTTACGAAAGGAAGGCTTTGAGACCATTTCCTTCTTTAACATGGATGGCTCGCTGGGCTATCGTCCTGATGACAGCTTCTTCGCTGGCAAGGAAGTTTCCGTTTCCAAGCTCAACAACTGGGAACTGAGAGACCTTGCCAAGCTCGATGTTGCAGAATCCGTCAGCCGTTCCAACTCTGTTGCTTTCGACAAAGTGCTTATGTTGAGGGATGACGCTGGCAAGTGGGCGATGTTCCTGAAGCCAGAGAATGAGCCATCCTTTGCCGTTTATGCTGACAAGGCAGATGTCAACCGCTTTTTCGTGACCATGAAGCAAGGCAATGAAGAAGCCAGTGACCACATGCGTCTGGAGATGGCTTCCAGATACTATGCTATGGCGATGGAGAAGCCTGAGTTGAAGACAGACCTTTTCAAGAGTCAGGCTACTGCCGAGGAGTTGGCACGTATCGAGCGTGTAAACATCTTCAAGACCAAAGCCACAGACAACAAGCCGAGTGTCATTCTGTGCGTACCTACCATCGACGGCAACAGGCTTCAAGCCCGTGAGGTCAATCAACAGCAGTGGCAGCGTATGTGGCTGGCTGATGACAAACAGGACTACAAGACCCACCTTGCAGCATCCCTTTTTGCCGACGTGCTCCGTAAGGAACGTACCGATGCCGTAGCCGTTGGTACAGACAAGACTGAGCAGGAAGCACAGTCTGAGACCAAGGAGCAGACAAAGAATGTTGAAGTCCATGAAGAGGAAGACAAGAAGAAGGAGCTGAAGGAAGAGCAGACGCAATCTGAAAAGAAGCAGGAAGAAGAAAAGCGTCGTAACTCTCCAGAACAAAAGGAGAAAGAGGGTAGGGAGGAAAAAGCCAAGGAAGAAGCCACCAAAGCAGAGACCAAAGCCGTAGCTGCCGTAGTCCTTTCTCCGATTATGAAGCAGTTCCTGGACTTGAAAAGCAAGCATCCAGACGCTCTTCTACTGTTCCGCACAGGTGATTTCTATGAGACTTATCAGCAAGACGCTGAAAAAGCCTCTAAGATACTCGGTATCACTCTCACTAAGAGCACCAAGCAGAAAGGGCCTGATGGCAATGCTGTAAAGATGGCAGGATTCCCTTACCATGCCCTGGACACATATCTGCCAAAACTTATCCGTGCAGGAGAGCGTGTAGCCATCTGTGACCAGTTGGAAGCTCCCAAGCAGACAGCAAAGCGTGGTATCTCAGAATTGGTGTCACCTGGTGTTGCCTCAGAAAAGGAAGCAAAGGCAGAACCAGAGAAGCATCAAGCCTTTCATCGATAACCCAAAAGAGTAAATAACGTGACAGCATCAAGACAAAAGTATATTGAGGAACATGCAGCGGAAGCTATGGAGCAGATGCGCAGATATGGCATCCCTGCATCCATCACTCTTGCCCAAGGTATCATTGAGTCAGCAGAAGGAAAGAGTATGCTCTCCAGAACTGCCAATAACCATTTCGGTGTAAAGGGTGAGTTCAATGGTCAGTTCGTCCGTGCCGACGATGACAAGCCCAATGAGAAGTTCAAGAAGTATGATAACGTTGGGCAGAGCTATGAAGACCACAGTAAAGTCCTCATGGCAGACCGCTATCAGAAATACACCAGGAACCTCTCTGCTGATGACTACAAAGGATGGGCTGCTGGCATCAAGGCAGGTGGTTATGCTACCGCCAAGAACTATGTCAGCACCATCGTTGGAGTCATTGAAGGGGCAAACCTGCAGAAATACGACCAGATGGTGATTGAACAGGCTAAGAGAGAGGGTAAGAAGATTGGCGCCACAGACTACCGCAAGGGAGATGTGTCTGCCACTCCTGCCAATAGTGTTACTGCAAAGCCCACTCCCAATGGTCTTTATTCCCTTCCTTTGAAACGAGAGGAGTTCATGCTTGTGACTTCACCTTTCGGCAACCGTCGTTACCCAATGGATCACAGCAAGACGCAGTTCCATAAAGGAATTGACGTAAGCTGCAAAAACGAAGCACTACTTGCCACAGAGAACAGCGGCAATGTGGTTGGTGTGAACCACAATGCCAACACTGGTGGTGGCAAGTCGGTTACGATTGAGTATAACCGTGAGGATGGCAGCAAGTATCAGACGACCTACATGCACATGTCGAGCATCGACGTGAAGGTTGGTGATACGGTCAATGCTGGTCAGAAGATAGGCGTATCAGGTAATACTGGAACCAGGACAACAGGGCCACATTTGCATTTTGAGGTCAAGACCATTGCCAGTGACGGCACGAAGCGCAATATTGACCCTGCTGCATATATCGCAGAGATAAGCCAGAAAGGTGGACTGTCTCAACAGCTGCTTCATAACGGAAAAGACTTGTTGGCCAGCTATAAATCTGCAAATCCTGTAGCTCAGGAAACGGTCACAGTCCAGCAGCAGATTGACACGAATATGTCACCTGACGAATGGATGAAGAAAATCTTGTCTTCAGAGGACAGCGGTATGAGCATGAACCCGAATGGTGACCCGGTGATAGAGATGGCCATGACTCTTTTCACCTCACTGATGGCATTGGCAATCCAGATTGACAACAAGAGCGAGGAGGAAAAGATGCAAGCTGTCACTGATGCAGCAGCCAACAGACAGATAGACCTGATTTCTCTCCTCCCCCACATGAAAGTGTGCAATCTTATCATTACTGATAGCAGGCCACTTCTTCAGGTGGATAACGGCACGGTGAACTTCACCCATGAAATCAGCAATGCTGAAATGACAAGACTCCAACAAGCCTTGGGAAACAGCAACCTCTCAGAGGATGACAAACGTCGTGCAGTAGCCAGTGTGGTTAACGGCATCGTTGTTTCACAGCAGATGTCTCAGAACTATCAGCAAGGCGTGGATGCACAACAGAACCAGGAACAATCCATTCAAAGGAAGTAACATGAATGAAAGAATCTTCAATAAGGTATTGACCTTGCTGATAGCCGGAGCTATCATCATCAGCATCATCTATGGACTTTATTGCCTGTTAGGTCTGATCGGATGTATTATCTATTGTTCTGTCATGGTAGCCTTACTGTGCTGGATAGCGGAAGACATCAGACATGCAGCGACAGAAGACCAGCAATTATAACTTTTCTCTAAATATTAACTTCTAATTTTCAGCTTTTATGATTAAATGTAATGTAACAGTTTGTGGTACCATCTCACGCTCAGCGCAGATGCGTACAGGTAAGGAGGGTAAGCCCTTCATGTCATTAGGTGTTAACGTGGTCATCCCTGCCAAGTCTGGCATCAACAAGACCATAGAAATCAGCGTGGCCAAGGATGGTGGCTCTCAGGAGGAACTTGCGAACTATCCTGTAGGCAATCGTGTCGAGGTGGTTGGCACTCTAACTTTCCATAAGAAAGGAGAAGTTTTCTATCTGAATCTCTCTGCAACAGGCATCAACACCTTCAGCGCAGGTTCTGAAGACAGTGTGAAGGGTGATATCGAGTTTCGCGGCACGCTCGGCAATAAGATTGAGGAGAAGAAGAACAAGAAGGGCAATCCCTTCTGTGTGTTCTCAGCCTTCAGCAGCGAGAAGAACGGCGAGAACTACGATTACACCTGGATCCGTTTCCTCCAGTTTGGCGAGAGCCGTAAGGACTGGATGCAGCCCAAGGCAGGCATCAATGCCAAGGGAGAACTCCAGATGTCTGTCTATAACGACCGTCTTGACATTGCTTGCCGTGTCAGTGAGGTGTCTAAGTGGGACAAGACAGCTAACAATCCTAACACCTAAAGCCTATGCGTAAGGATAATAAATATAACCATGTAGGGCCATCAGCCGAAGACAGAGCTTTGGAAAAGTTCGCCGAAATGATGATTGAGAAAATCTCAACTCTTCAGAGCGACTGGAAGAAGCCTTGGTTTACGGAAGGTGCCCTTACATGGCCTAAGAACCTCTCAGGCAGGGAGTACAATGGCATGAACGCTATGATGCTCATGATGCACTGCGAGAAAGAAGGCTTCAAGTTGCCTGTATTCTGTACTTTCGACCGTGTGGTTGGTCTCAACTACGGCAAGGACAAGGAAGGTGGTAAGGTGCAGCTTACCGATGCAGAGGGCAATGAACTACCCAAGGTGTCCATCAACAAAGGAAGCAAATCCATCCCTGTATTCATCACCACCTTCACCTGTGTTGACAAGGAGACGAAGGAGAAGATTAAGTATGATGACTACAAGCGACTTTCAGAGGAGGATAGGGCGAAATACAACGTCTATCCAAAACTGTCTGTCTATAACGTCTTCAATGTTGACCAGACGAACCTGAAGGAAGCTCGCCCAGAACTGTATCACAAGCTGGAGGAACAGAATCAGCAGGTGCGTCCACAAGTGGCAGAGGGCGAAGAGTTCTCTTTCAAGCCTGTTGACCACATGATTGAGCATAACGAGTGGATTTGTCCCATCAAGCCTATTCATGGTGACAATGCCTATTACAGCATTTCAAAGAAGGAAATCGTCATACCAGAGAAATCACAGTTCAAGGATGGCGAGTCTTTCTATAGCAATCTTTTCCACGAGATGGCACATTCAACAGGTGCTGATGACCAGTTGGACAGGCTCAAACCAACCTCTTTCGGCAGTAAGGAATACAGTACCGAGGAGCTGAAGGCAGAAATGACGGCTGCGCTTGTATCTCAGCGTTATGGCATGACCAAGCATCTGAAGGAAGATTCAGCTGCCTATCTCAAAGGCTGGCTGGAGAGTCTGAAGGAGGAACCAACCTTCATCAAGACCATTCTGACAGATGTGAAGAAAGCATCACAGATGATTACCCAAAAGGTCGATGCCATTCAGCTTCAGTTGAACAAAGGTGTTGACGAGGGGAAGTCCGAATCACAGCCGGAACAGTCGAAACTGAAGAATATGGGCACCTTTGACATTCCTGAATGGAGCCTGAACTATCTGGAGAACGGTGATGCCACCAACCTGACCGATGAGGAGGTGGCCAACGTTGATGCGTTCACCAAGGAACACTTCCCAAATGGCTTCGTGATGAACATCGACTTCGAGAACAGCACGGAGTTAAACCGATACCCTGCTTTCGGGCCCAGGAACGAGGAAGCCTTGACCAGCAAAGGCGAGTCACCGTTCCTTGCCACGAAGACTTACCCCGTCACTTTCTATGATGCAAGAGAACGTGAAAGCAAGGAGTCGTCCAGTCTGTCTGAAGCTGTTGCCGCAAAGGAACCACCCAAGGAGAACGAGGCGCAAAGCATCGGACATCGTTTTCACCGATAACAGCCAGACGCACAAAGGATGAAGGGCTCTACTCTCACGAGCGGTGCCCTTCTTTGTATGCCAAAGAAAAAAAGCAATAACAATTAGAAGATCTAAATTCTGGTTACAAGCACATAGCAGTCAAAGCCAGGCATGATTTCCTTCTTACGGTCGAAGATGCGTGAGAAGTCACGTTTCTTCTCTCTGAGGCACTGACGGCAAAGGAGTTCAAGCACCATGCGGAGCTTGGTAATGTTTATATCGAATGTCTCAATATACTGTTCAATGGCCTTGTCGTTCATGTTCAGTCTAAGCTCATTTCTCTCCAGAGCCTCACAGATAAAGTGAAGGCTGTCCTGTCCAATCCTCGCTTTGTAGAGGTATGGATGTGGAACACGAATGAGGTCACCGACACAAAGAGGTTCTCCGTCTTTTGACAGTGGACGGCCACCAATAAGATTCTTACGCAGACGATCTGCATTTTTCAGTAACTTGGTACACAGGATGGCAAGAGCGCGTTTAGACACTTTCTTGTTGCCAAAGGTACGAAGATACTCATCGACGGGCATCAGCAACAATTGCTGGGGGGTAATAGTTTCAATATCAATCATAATTGTTTGTAAATTGGTTGTTATAAAGATTCTTTAGAAAGACAGCACTACACAGGTGTTTCTGTTTGCTTCAGCAGGAGAATACTTGTCTATGCCACCTGCATAGATGGTATACACCCGACTGTCATCAACGCCTCGGTCAAGCAGCAAGCGACGTATATATTCCGCTCGCTGACGGCTCAGATTATCGTTGATGGACTCCATACCTGTAGCACTGTCAGCAGCTCCAATGACCTTCACCTGAAGACCATGTTTGTTGGCTACTCTGGCTATCTCGTCGAGGTTCATCACCTGGTTCTTTTCGGTTAGGACATCCGTACCTAAATGGAAGAAGAAGTAGATGGGAGCACCAATGTATTCCTGCCCGTTGAGCATAGCACTCAGATAAGCATTGTCAGTAACGCCTGAGTTGTTGAAAAGGCTATCGAGTGAATAGATATCCTCAGTATCTTCCATGCCATTACGTTTCTGCATAGCTCTTGGCATCGTATTGGGATTACCGTCCCATCCTCGGTTAGCCAGACGTGCGCGAAGACTGTTCAAGCCAGAATAATCATTCTTAGGATATAGGGACTTGATTTTCGTATGTCCCTTGTCTGTCAGCCTGTCCTTGTAGAGGTCAAGCAGACCTTCTATCTCCAGTATCTTACGATACTCTGCCATACACTGCTCATCCTCATGGACACGTTTCGTCAAGTATCTGTTTCGGGATGACAGGCCATTTGCATAGTCCAGCAGCCATTCGTTCTGGCTCATGTAGGGCTTTGCATCGATGATTCTTTTATGGCCAACCTTACCTATGGTCACAGACAATCCTGCTGACAGTGTAAGCATATTGTCACCGAACCGACTGGAAGAACCTATGGCATCAAAGTTCTTCATGGTAGTCATACCACTCAGCTCTGCAAGCAGATGCAGACGGTTGGTGATTCGGTATCTTGCTTCGAGACCGTAGGCAAAGGCGAATGGATGGTTAGTGCCACTTCCGTTTCCACTTGACCAGTCTGAGTTATGAACCATGCCTATGCCCAGGAATGGAATTACATCCCATCGGGATAGTCCAAGTTCATTCTGGCTAATGAAAGCGGTCAGGTTATACATGAAGTCAGCATGTATGAACTGGTACTTCATAGTGGCAAACTCTGCGTTCTTGAACTGGCAACCCTGAAACTCAATTCGGCCACCGACGGCTGGAGTGAACCATTTTCCGATACCAACCTGCACAGCTGGAGTGAGACGATAGAACAAGTCACCACAACCCACTGGCGAACCAAGGAAAGCAGATGTTCCACCCTTGACCTCCAGGAACCAGTTTCTGTCCCATCCTGAGCCTTCGCTGACGTTTCTTAGATAGGTGGGCTGCAGGGATTGCAGCATGACATCCGACGTGATGACTGGCTCCATGTAGGAAGAGTCAACTTCATTTGATTGTCCAGATGCCGAAGCAGTTAGTGCCAGGCATAACATGGACATGATTACAATCTTTTTTTTCATTCTTGTTTTACTTTTTAAGATTACTTACTTTGAGCAATGTATTGACTATAATCGAATTTTCAAGTGGCAACTTCAGCAATAGATTATCGCTTCAGTTTACGTCTAGAACCAGAGCGCATCATCTTGGTAGCCATCATCGCACATCGACGCGCCCATTCACGATCATCATCTTTAGGGTCTCGTCCCCATCCTGAAGATGGGCCACCTCCTCCACCGTGCCCCTTGGCAAACTCTGTAGCCTGTTCGACATATCCGGCAAACAGAAGCATGGCGCAAGCCACAATCTGGTTCCCGTGTTCAGCAACGTCCATCAGTACTGACTCGTCCAGATGAAGCTGAACGTCATCAGGCATCTGTGGGAGTCTCAATCTGAAATCACTGACCACATTCTCATAGAGAGCCTTGGTCACTTCATCGCGTACCTTTTGCTGCACCGAAGTAGCCACTTGTGTTGCTTCACCTCGTAGCTCTTCTGTGCGTTCCTTGATGTTCTCGGCCTCTTCCTTCAACTTGTCAAGTTTATCCTCAGCATCAGACAATTTCTGCTTCTTATCTGCCAGTTTAGCATTGATGTCTACGAGTTGTCTGTGAAGAGCAGCTATCTTATCTTCATTGGAAAGCTTGCCATCAGCATTATCCAAAACAGAAGATGCCAGACTATCCAGTTCTCTCTCAACTGATTCCTTGTCCTTTTCAAGATTGAGCACCATTGAGGTAAGACCTTTCACACGACGTTCTGCCAGTGAAATTTCCTGTTGAAGACCTGACAGCACCTTACGATGGTTCTCTATCTTGTCTTCCAGTGTGACACACTCCTCATCGAGCAAACGGCGGTACTCTTCCGTTGAGCGGTGTCTGGCTCCAGTCTCGGTGATGCTTGTGCCACGATAGAGACCCCATTTCTCGTTCACCTTGGCAAAAGCATCATGCATGGCCAGTGTCCTTGCCTTGAACTCAAATTTGTCCTTTCCTGCAAAAATCTTCTTGTAGGCGAAGCGACCATTCTCATCTATAGGAAGAAGAGTAAGATGCACATGAGGATTCATTTCGTCCAAGTGAACGACGAAAGCAGCAATGTTTTCCTCACCGTATCTGTCACTGACGAAGTAGTACATATCCTTCGCCCATTGTTCTATATCCTTGCTACGTTTCAGGTGTGAATTATCAGCACCTTTTGCCAGGTTCACTTTCTGGTCACCAAAAGCGATTTCAAGCATTCGCTCACGGCTTCCTCCAAGGATGAAATTCACCACTGTTCGGAACCGTGGTTCTTCAAGCCCTTCATTTGGATCCTTTATACCACGATCTGCAAGATTTGCTGCGATTCGCTCTGGGATGCTCCTGGTCTTATCGACTGGCTGTATTTTGCCTCCTTTGGTTATCTCGAAATTCAGATGCTCACGAGTCAAATCATAGTTGCCTATGGAAAGAGCATGTTTCAATGTCTTGTCAGAATAGACACGTAGATGCTCGTTGCTCTGCGATACCGTAAAGCCTTTAGAGGCACGGAAATCAATTACCTGTTTAGCTCCATTCATACGCTTCGTATGGTTATCTTTATTATTATCAGTGTCCTTAGCTTGCTAATTCATCTGGACACCTCTCCCTCGTCCTTTTAGGTTGAGGGGTATTAGGCTACCCCTCCCTTTCGTTGAGTGGACAACAGGCAAGCCTGGTGCCCCGATAAGGGCAAGCCCTTCGCGCTAACGTTTCGGTCAGCCTCCGGGCTTGCTCCCGGACTACATGAAAAAAGCAAAAGACTGTTTACAGATTAAAAGCATCATTCGTTATCCTGAGAAGTAAGGGAAGAAGAAGTGTGGTTTGAGTCCGTTTGTTCGGAATTATTTTTCTCCATCTTCTTCAACTTGTAGAACAGTTCACGTAGCAGACGCATGTCCTGCTTTGAGAAGTCACAGACAAAAGCATTGTGCTTGTATGAGTCTTCATCAGACTTATCAATATCTGGGAAATCTTCTCCCATCAGAACAAAGTCCATATACATCAAAGCTTGCATCCATTTTGTCCATGACCATTGACCTGCACCTTTGAAAGTGGATGCAACCATCTGGACAAGAGAATCACTATCTTGACAGTTATAGACGGTCGAAAATTCCAGATGAGAGAAACACTCTAAGACGATTTTTGCATTTTGGTCTTCTTTGTTCCAGTCGGGATCACCGCAATCATCTTCATCATTCATAGTCCCGTCGTATGCTTCAAAGTATGCAGCCAGGAACTCTGGAGATAGATTGTATTCGTCCCAGTGCTGAAGAAGAAGGTAAGCGACTTCAAGCACTGTGTCGTAAGTGATGATTGGGACGGTAAGACTGGCGTGGGTACGCAACGTAAAGGTGTAGTCACGTCCTTGGAGTTTTCGTTTGATGACACCAAGGTTTTCCAGTCCATCAAGGAATGAGCGTACAGTGGCGCGATGCCAATGCCAGTCATTGGCAAGCTCCGAGATTGAACCTGTGAATTCGCCATGACAAAGTGGTGAAATGTCTTTTGATGAGTCACCTTTATGCGCCTTGTCTTGTCCAGACATTTTGCCAATCAAATAGCAGAAGGCATCGAGCTTGGTGAATCGTTCTGTATTCTTCGAGCGAAGGAATTGGAGAAGAGCCATGTCATTCTCCATTCCATACAAAGTTACATTCTTGTTATCCATTTACAATCCTTTTGTTGTGAATACTTGTCTGACTGGAGCAGACGTTGATTAAATCACCGAGTGTCCACTTAGAGTGGTGCTATAAGTAGTAGTTCCGAATAATGTCATCCTGAAATTCCTGATAGGTGGCAAACTCCTTATGGGATGGCTTCTCACCCTCCAGCAGACTTGAAGGATAGAAGCCTACTGCCAGAAGAATGTAGCCCAAAGTCACACCGAGACTGTACATGTGAGGTGTGAACAATAGTGCCAGTGCTATTGTGAATACAAACACCATGACCCCACGGCTGTTTCGTATGCCATTGATCAGTGAGAGAGTACGTTTTGCCGAGAAAAGATAAAACACCAAAACAGTGGACAGCATCACTCCATATTCTCCTGGCTTCATCCAATAACAGACGAAGTGGAAAAAGATGAGTGTCAGCAGCAGAATCTTGCCATAGAACAGTCGGCAATGGGTACTGTAGGACATCCGCTGATAGAACAGTATCATCCGACGCGACGGGTTCTTGTAAAGGAACCAAGGTGCAAGGATTATCACGGAGATAAGCACCAGATGGATCATTGAGAATATCATACTTACACGTTTTTAGAGTTAAAAATTAAATTCCGTATTCATCGAGTGTGAGTTTTACTATGCCGTAAGTGGCATCGAGAATGAGACGTTCCACGTCCTGATAGTTCATTTGCCCAGTGGTTAGCCGTTCCCAAAAGGCTGCATCGTGGGCCTTTATCTTTCTGGCAGATTTCTCCAGTACGACTTCTGGTATTATCCACTTCTGATTTTTTTTGTAGCCATTTCGTGCTTCTATGACCTGAAGGTTCAGGGAGCAACTGTAGCATACAGAAATAGTGCCGTCGAGCGGAATAAGATATGGAGTCTGTTTCGGACTGAGTTCTGCGTTTATCCATGTCCTTCGTTCATTGATGATGTCTGCTATTCTTTTGATTAAAGCAAGCTCCATACATTAGCAGAACTCTACCAACAGGTCTTCTTTAGGAACCTTATGGACGAATTTTCCTCGATTCTCATGGCGGTCAAGGTCTTCCATGAGGTCTGTACACATGGCATCCAAGGAATCGTACACTGTGACTGTCAGAGTCTCAACCTTACCAGAAGCATTTGTACTGGCATGTAACTTGAACATGTGGCCGAACTGTGTATCTGAGTATGCACAGCACTGGTGTCCGAAATCAGTATGAGCAGACGGGATGAAATGATAGAGGATGGTAAGTTCCATCTGATCCTCGAATTTGTCCATTACATCTTCCAGGTCATACTGGTGAGACAATGCGTAGGAAATTGTGGCACTCTCTTCGTCGATGTCTGTTTCTGCGATGCTTACGCTATCGAAGAGTTCTGGCAAAATGGCTGGCGCAAGCATCTTGAATTGTTCGATTTCTTCTTGTATCATAGTGATGTTTTGATTAGAGTCCTGATATGTAAAGTTTGAGAATGAGGTTGCTCATTTCTGAAAGTTTCCTGTGATTCTTGCCAAGCTTGTGAGTCTGTTCCATACGTTGAATCTCGTCAGCGTATGAGAGAAGCGTCCTCTCCTGTTCCGGGGTGAGCATAGCCATTCCAAAGGAATCTATGGCTATGTAAGGCTGAATGAGCATCCAGTAATAAGCTTCCTGCTGCTTGTCGGTAAGCTTGTCTCTGCGCTTGATGCTTTCAATACAAGATTGGGTGTTCTGCACCAAACGTCGGTTTGTGCGCATAGACATATATACCATAACATCCTTGGCATCAAGTTCTCCATCAGTCGCATATCGATAGACAGATTTACATAATTGTTCTGTACCTTTCGTAATATCAGCAAGAGATATATCACTATATTCATTGATATGGGTAAGGAAGGTACGGAATAATCTGTCTTCAGTACGGATGACTGATTTCAGATCGTTGAGTTTCTTAAACTCGATATCGTTTATGCCGGAAAAGAATTTTCTGTATAAGACAAGCGTCTGTCCTTTGTCTGCTTTGAAAACTTCAAGGCTGTCAAGAGAGGCATAAAACGCTTTGGCTGAGTTAAATGTGGTTTTGATGTCCTCCTCATTATTATATTGTGAGGTGGACTTCTTGAATCTAAGGACGTCTTTGAGTGTTCTGTCTTGTCCAACGGCAAGTCTGAACATCTCAGTTCTGATAGAGTCATGTAAGCCATAGAACTCCGAAGACAGATAAGTGTGTGCATAGAATGCAGAATCCTTACTGATGTAAGTATAAACACTATCGCGCAACTCAGACCAGTTGCTGATGGTGGCAACAAAATCATCTGAAGACAGAGATTCCTTTTTCTGTAGTTCAGACAAGTAAACATGATAACTGGTAAGAGCATCTTTACTTGAATCGAAATGATACTTCGACTTGTCAGTGGCACATGATGCCATACAAAGGATGGCAATTATAGTGGCAGAAATAGCCAATATAATGCGAGTATGATTATACTTTGTTTCCTTTGCTTTCTTTTGGTTGACTTTCAACATTGAGTAAAGCTTTAAAGTATTCATGTAACAATTTGGTTTAGTGCTATACATATACTGATAATTGTTTGAAATCCGCTGCAAAGGTAAGTATAATAATCGAAATAGCGAGCAGTTTGATTATAACTTTAAGTATTGTTATAAATGATACTTGAAGTTTCAAATAATCATACTCGAAAGCAAATAGACAGTCGAGTATCAAGTATTAAAATTCACAAATATCATTTGAGTATGATTATTATTGAAAATAAAAGTGTATCTTTGCAACATAAAACAGGTGAAAACGCAAGTTTCACCCACTAACAAACTGAAAACAAATATGGCAAAGGTAGGTTATATCTTTCTGGCAGAGGCATACGAATCCGTCGAGTCTGATAAGGCTTGGATGGAGAAATTCGGCTGCGTGAAAATTGTCGAAGAGAATGCCGAGGATGAGAAGTTGCGTCCAGAGTGGAAAGCCCTTCTCATGAGTCTTGAACGAGGTGATGAACTGGTATTGAGCAAATTCAGCAATGCGTTGCGTGGTACCAGGGAACTTTCTTACTTCCTCGAACTATGCCGTATCAAGGTGATACGCATTATCTCTATTCACGATAAGGTTGACTCAAAGGATGAAGTTTTCCCTGCATTGAAGACTTCTGACTTTCTTGACATGATTGGTTCCCTCCCTGCAGAAGTTGCCACACTTCGTAAGGCATCTACCCATATCATGCGTTTGCGTACTGCCAAAACCAAGACAAAATCAACTAAATCCCGTCAAGAACGAGAGGCTACAATTGTAAACATGTACAATGGAGGCCATGCTATTGACGATATTTGGGCTGTCAGCGGTTTCAAGAGCAGAAGTTCCATCTTCAGGATCCTGCGCAAATATGGCATAACACTAAATCGTGGCCCACATTCTGGCCCAATTAAGAAATGGAACGAAAGGAAGAACCCGATTATCAAAGAAGACAAACAATGACACTACAAGAAGCTATTGAAGCCCGGCATAGTGTAAGGGCATACAAAAATGAGCCTTTGGCAGAGGATGTTGTCAAGGCATTGGAAGAGCAGATAACTGTTCTGAATCGTGAAGGAAAGCTGCACATGCAGCTAATCCTTAATGAACCAAAGGCATTCCAAGGGACTATGGCCAAATATGGCAAGTTCCGTAATGCCAACAACTATATTGTCATGGCAGGAAAGAAAGCTGAAGATCTTGATGAACGCATAGGTTACTATGGAGAGCATCTGGTGTTGTTGGCTCAAACACTTGGATTGAACACCTGTTGGGTAGGTCTCTCCTACTCGAAGGTGCCAGGAACGTATGAGCTTGGCGAAGACGAAAAGATTGCTTGCTACATTGCCATCGGCTATGGTGAGACACAAGGTGTCAGCCATAAAATCAAGACCGTCCAGCAAGTGAGCAATGCCAGTGACATCACTCCGTCATGGTTCAAGAAGGGAGTGGAAGCTGCTTTACTTGCTCCAACTGCCGTAAATCAACAGAAGTTCTCGTTTGAGTATGTAGGCATGAGCAATAATCGTCATCAGGTAAGAGCAAAGAAAGGGTTCTCCATGATAGGCTATACACAGATGGACTTGGGCATTTCTAAATACCACTTTGAGATAGGTGCTGGAAAGGTTAACTTTGATTGGGTATAAACAGATAAATTGGGATTAGTCAGGTTCAAATCAGGATTTCGAACTCTACAAGTCCATTGATTCCATTGATATAGTAAAATAAGTTTAATCTAATTAAATCTATAAACATTATGCAAACAGATGCTTCAAATGTGACACTTCCAGGATTATTTGCCAATAAGTGTTTCCGTATCCCAAACTATCAGCGAGGATATGCTTGGGGAGAGTCCCAACTAAATGACTTGTGGGATGACATCATGGATATTCAGAAGAATGGTGCGACATACAGACCACATTATACAGGTGCTATAACACTACAGCAAATAGATATTAATGATTTGACTCCTGCGGAAAAGAAACTATCTTCCACTGGAATGGAGTACTACAACGTGGTTGATGGTCAACAGAGATTGACAACCATTGTTATTATGCTTAACGCTTTGAAAAATAAAATAACAACGGGTAAAAAACAGCTTATAGATAATTATCTTGTCACTAAAAACTATGTTTGCAGATTTATATATAGCGATACGAATGGGAATAGTTACCGCTTCTTCATGAAAAACATCATTGGAGGAACGAATATACTACCATTTACGTTTACAATCTATACGGCGAACCTTGAATATGCATCTAAATTTTTCGACGAACGTTTCTCTGAATTAAAACCAAAAGAGCTTAAAGAATTCCAGGAAAAGCTTCTTACAGCATTAGTCTTTGACACAAAATATATACAAGACAACCTTGATGTTCAGGCCGTTTTTGAAACAATGAATAATAGAGGTAAACCATTGACGACGCTGGAGAAGCTCAAGAATCGATTATTATATATGACCAGTAAGTTTGATCCTGTCAATGTTGATATCAAACGACTGTCTGATGACATAAACGACAGTTGGGGACTGATTTACGAGACGCTTGGCCAAAATAAAGACTTATTATTGAGTGAAGACGAATTTCTGTCTGCATATCTAACATTATTGAGAGAACCAGCTGATTATTCATTCTCAGAATCTTTAGCTGAGACAAAGGTTTTTCAGATGTTTTGTAACCATGCAACAAAATACGATTTTAGCATGGCGAGACAGCATAATAGTTCAATCAAAGAACCAGCAGTAGATGAGAATAAAATACATGCATTTGTATCTGATATAGCCAATTATGTAAGGCATTGGTATGATGTTTATTTCCCTCATTTAAGTACCCAAAGAGGACTACATTTGCAAAAAATTCAGTATCTCAACGGTTCAAAGGAGATGCGTCTATTCCTTGCCGAGTTGCTGATGCTGGCAAATAACCAATCTACTTTGGTAGATGAATGCTTGGAGATGGTAGAAAAAGTTCTGTTCAAAAATGCGCTCCCAGGCGTTTCTTTATTGGACGAACGCCGTTTCGCTACTCGTGCACGTGATTTACATCAAGGAGAAATGACTTTAGATGAGCTTAAAGATGAATTAGAAAGTTTGTTACTTCAGCAGATCGATATTCAATCCCTAATAGGAGGTTTCCGATATTTGTTCACTTGTGTGAGAGGTAATATCGGCTTCCATCGCTGGAGTGCTCTTAAATTTTTCTTGATGGAGTATGAAAAACACCTACAGGGTAAGGGGCTTTCTCACGTTGAATGGAAGAATTATTATAATGTACAAATCGAGCATGTAATGCCAAGAACATGGAGTAATCATTGGAGTAATGAGATGAATAATTATTTGAGCGCGCACTCATCATTGAATGTTGATGAAGTAGAAAGGGCGAAGAATATACTTATCAATACATTAGGTAATTTGACTGTCATACAAGATATTAAGAATGCTGGTATCGGGAATAATCCTTGGGCAACCAAACAAGCAGCTTATTCAAATGGCAGTTACAGCGAGATAGAGATTGTTACTACAACATCTTGGGATCCTTGGGGTCATGTTTCCATCAAAGCAAGAGGAAAACAAATGCTGGATTTCTTATGTGATTATCTAGAATATAACGGTAATCGTCCGCTAACTATTAGCAGCGATGCAACACGTGATGATTATACAGACATCCTATTTTACGAGGATAAATATAATTAACTGTTAAATCCAAAATTTATCGAAAAGACAGATAGATAATGGCAAACATTCAAATCATACAAGGTGACTTTGAGAAGAAACTGAAGCTTCAATTCGCTCCTGGCATAAAAGCTGGATTCCCATCTCCTGCTGAAGACTACAGCCATGAGACACTGGATTTCAATCGTGATCTGATTCGGAACCCAGAAGCAACATTCTATGGCAAGGTGGAAGGCGATTCTATGATTGAAGCTGGCATCAATGATGGTGATATTGCTGTCATTGACCGTTCCGTCGAAGCTCAGGATGGGGATATTGTCGTTGGATATATCAATGATGAGTTCACCATCAAGTACCTCGATTTACGACATCGTAAGGATGGCTATATCGAGTTGCGTCCTGCCAACAAGGACTTCAAGCCTATCCGTATCGATGCAGATGATGACTTTGAAGTGTGGGGCGTGGTGATTTGGACTATCAAACGCTGGAAATAAAGTTTTTGAACCATGTACGGCATCATTGACTGCGATAACTGTTACGTATCATGCGAGCGTGTCTTTCGGCCCGACCTGAAGGACAAGCCTGTCGTTGTTCTCAGCAACAATGACGGCTGCGTGGTGGCACGCTCAAATGAAGCCAAGAAGATGGGTATCAAAGCCGGAACACCTTATTTCCAACTGGCAGAACAGTTCCCCAATCTAAAGATTGTTGTATTCTCATCCAACTATGAGTTGTATGGAGAATTGACGAGCCGTGTGGTTTCAATCATTAGCAAAGAGGCACCTGCCTACTTCCGCTACAGCATCGACGAGTGCTTTGTCTATCTTGACGGCATGGAGCATCTGGACTTGAAAGCATGGGGCGAAGAACTTCATAAGAAGATCAAGCGAAATGTAGGAATGCCTGTCAGCATCGGTCTTGCTCCAAATAAGACCCTTGCGAAGATGGCCAGCCATTTCGCCAAGAAATACCAGGGCTACCGCCACTGCTGCATGATTGATACAGACGAGAAGCGTATCAAGGCATTGAAACTATATCCCATAGATGAAGTTTGGGGCATTGGCCGACGCTATGCAGCACGTCTTGAAGCTCTTGGTGTGAAGACTGCTTACGATTTTGCAGAACATAACCAGAGTTGGGTACGCGCCACATTTAACAACATTGTCATCGAGCGTATTTGGCGTGAACTGAACGGCGAGGACTGTGTGCCCAATGAGGAGATGGCTAAGAAGAAGAGCATCTGCACGAGTCGTTCCTTCAATGGCATGATTACAGACCTCGACGGACTCCGTACTCATGTATCGAACTATGCTGCCAGATGTGCCGAGAAACTGCGTCAGCAAGGTACGGTCGCATCCATTGTAGGCGTATTTCTCAACACAAATGCTTTCCGTGAAGACATGCCTCAATACTGGAACTTTCAGGAAATGCGTCTTCTTACCCCCTCCAGCTCGACAGTCACCATTGTCAAGGCTGCCAATGAAGTTCTTCAGAAGCTCTACCGTCAAGGTTATCACTATAAGAAAGCAGGTGTCATAGTCATGGGAATTGGGCCTAACAGTCCAATTCAGCAAGACTTGTTTGACACAAATGCAGAACAGTTTGAGAAGATGAAGCGACTGGATGCAGTCATTGATCGCATCAACAAGGTCAATGGAACCGAGACCATTGTGCTTGGCAGTCAGCAATACACTCAAAAGGACGGTAAGGGAAAGGCTAACGTCTTTGCCAATGCCATTAAACATGATTTCAAGAGCAAAAACCCAACCACTCGTTGGAGTGATATTATTGTTTTGAAGTAAGGGAAAGAAGAAATGAAACTGACCTACATATTCCATAGTGGTTTCAAGCTTGAAACTGAAAAATCCATCCTAATATTCGATTACTGGATGGATCCAGGCAATGTGTTGGAATCAGTTCTTCAGAGTAAGAAGCCTCTCTATGTTTTCTCCAGTCACTTTCACGAAGACCACTTCACAAGAGAAATCTTCGAATGGAGAAAGCAGAAAGAAAACATCACCTATATCCTGAGCAAGGATATTCTCAGACACAGAAGAGCAAGCAAGGAAGAAGCCGATGCTTGGTTAGCTAAAGGTGCCTCGTGGTCGGACGAACTTGTTTCCGTCAAAGCATTAGGCAGTACTGACAGCGGAGTATCATGGATAGTAGAAACGGAGGACAAGCGTATCTTCCATGCAGGTGATTTAAACAACTGGTATGCAAGATTCCTATCCGAAGCAGTGCCAGGACAAACTATCTACAGTGAGGAATTTGATGAGGACATTGATCCGATAGCCCATGAAAAACAATATTTGGGCGAACTGAAGGACATTTGCAAGGTGACAGATAGCTTTGACCTTGTTATGTTCCCAATAGATGGACGCATTGGCAATGGCTATACGCTTGGTGGCCGACAGTTTATCGAGCGGTTTAAGGTCGGTATGTTTGTCCCCATGCATTTCGTAGCCAGTGGATTCGAATCCTCATGGCGAATGAAGGAGTTTACTGACGAAAAGTTTATTCCCTTCTGGGAGATAACCAAAGGGGGAGAGACTATAGAATTATGACTACAAAACAGATAACAGCATCCAATGCTGACGAAAAGATAAAACAGCTGTATGAAACGGCATTCCCTGAAGACGAACAAATTCCTTGGAAGGACTTGATGCGCCTGGTCGAGAAAATGCCGTTGGATTTCTCAGCATACTACGATGGCGAAGACTTCATCGGCTTCACCATCGTCTATCCACGTAAGTCTATCAACTGGTTTTGGTACTTTGCCGTGTGCAAAGAGTTACGGGGCAAAGGCTATGGTCAGATAATACTGACTCAAATGATAGAACACTATAAAGGACAATCCTTTGTCCTGGACATGGAAAGCCCAACGCAGGTCAGTGAGAACATTGACCAACGCAAACGCCGTCAGAATTTCTATCTTCGCAACGGCTTTAGGGACACAAATTTCTATCGTACCTACAACGACATCACCATGACAATAATGATGAGGGGTGAAGGTACGTTCACCATGAAGGATTGGGATGACATCATCCACGAACTGCAACAGTTCTGGTGGCCTGACGACATCGAAGAAGAGTAGTGTGGCTCTTTGCCAGACTGCTATCTGTCACGTCTAAAGTCATTCCTGCTATCACCTCTCCACCATGCACTAAGCACGAGGAAGATGACACGGAAGACTATGACGATGATAATAATGCTTCCAATATCACCCATAAATCATACTTTTAGATTTCAAAACACATTCACTATAGGGATGTTCTGAGCCATTGCCTTACGAATGGTGTAGAACGTTCCACCTTTCTCTCGACCATCATAATAGCCTATGAGCTTAGAGGAGTTATTCACCATGAACTCATCCCTGTCCAAGAAACACCTTGGGTAATAACTCTCACTGAGCACAATCACATCATCAGCAACCTCCAGCAAACTGTCATATCGCTTTCGGTAATAAAAACTGAAACGACTGGCTTGACCCTTAAAGGGAATTGCAGCTATCAATGTAATGTCGGGATAGCTCCGTTTCAGTGAAACGATCGCTTCTGCCGCCATCATATCAAACCCAATGGCAAAGCCGGATATGAAATTTCGGATGCCATGCCCATAAGCATCAAGCACAGCATTTGAAAGCCGCTTTTTGACGTGTTCTCTCTGTGCAGCATCGACAAAGCGATGCCCCGTAAAGGCGGCTGTTGCCGCCCTGCTAAATTTTCTTTGTTCCATATAATCATCAATAAGTTGGTACATATCTATATGAAGTCTTTCCAAGGAATATTCCATTAGTAACGTCTGCTCCGGCACTCTCCAACTGCGCTGCATAGGCACAAAAGGACGTTCCTGTAGTAACCACATCATCCCATACACATACAATCTTGTTCTTAAAGAAACTTGCATCTACCTCTATGGTGTTGCTCTCATCAAGTCGCTTGGCACGAACCTCTTTCTTCATCTTTGTGCCATGAACTGCAGACCGCTCTCCATTGACCTTGACATGGGAAAAACCATCGATGGCTCCCGACAACTGACATACCAGTGCAGAGAAAGCCTTGTTGCGTGTCTCGTTGCGCTCTTGGCTACTTGCAGGGACACATGAGAAAACCACCTTTCCAATCTTGCGCCCGAACTTTCTTACAAGTTCCTTTGCTACGAACTGAGCCACTTGGGGCTGATTGCAGCCATCCTTGAAATCAAAGATAGTCTGTCGGTCGAATACGCCATCTATGCCCACATTCTTGATGCGAGTTGGATAGTAACGGAGGAAACTGCTGAGTTCCTTGTCCTCTTGACCCTTGATGAAAACCTTGACCATGTTCATTGCCGTTTCGTTTTTTATTTCCCTTTCATTAAATCCTTTCGGACAGTGACCAGGGAAGATTTTTCTGCCTCCAGAAGTACGGTAACGGCAATAAGGCAAGTCTGCTGTGAAGAATACTCTTTTCAGCGAAAAGGAAGATTGTTCACAAAGCACGACTTGCTATTTGATGAGGACGTGATAACTTCGCAGAAAAAACTTTCCGCTGTCACTTGTCCGACATGGAGATTGGTGAAACCATCAAGTGAACTGTAGTTCATGTATAGTTCAAGAGTATTAACCTGCAAGGATATTATAACAGCCATTTCGCCCTTCGGATCCGTCATCTGAAGGGCGAAGCAGCCATTCAAGGCATCGTTCCACAATCTTTAGTGTTATGTCAGATACCATTCATTGATATTCCATACCTCAATGTCATAGTTGGTTTCATAGCCTTGTGTCTGATAGGCAAACTCCAGTTCTTTGCGGAGTCTGCGTCTAACTTCGGCTTCCAACACTCGTTTTGAGGTCTTTTCAATCTCTTCCTCGCTGAAGAACTCATCCAGCTCTATGCGGTGGTTCTTCACAATGGCATTCACGGCAGCCCATTTGCTGGTGAACACTCCAGCGCACTCTCTATGGCTGGTACTATGCCAGGGGTCAGTTTCGTAAACTACAAAAATCTGTTTCATAATGGTAGGCTATTATTGGGAATAGGCAGCGGAGTTGCCACCTATCCCCAAAGTGATTTACTTTCCTATTTCGGAAATGATGAAGTCCAAATGACCTGCAAAGATTTCGTCAATATCAATCTCGTGCTCGTTACCTCGGTCATTCTTCTCGTCGCTAATGATGGTGAAATATCCGTCCTTGTCAACTCTGACAGAAAGGATAACCACATCACATGGCTCATCATAGTCATAAGCTGCAACGATGGGACATTCACCCTCGAAGTGCCATTCATAGCCATCATCCACCTTCTCGCCACGAAGTCTGAGTTTTGCGGCAAGTTCTTCCTGCTCACGATGCTTGACCTCCTGCACACTGTCATAGATGGAAAAGTCTTTGAGCTTTCCTTCACGGACAAAGTGCAACTCTTCGCCATCCGAATGACAGATGCCGTATTCATGGAACTGCACCGGCACGAAGTCGATGGGTGCTGCCATCCAAGAAATGTTGTTGAGCGAATAGTCATGCTCTGCCAAGAACTGCTCGATGTCCTCTTCTATCATGTGGTCGGGAACATTCAGAACGTTGATGCGCACATTTGCGCTGTCCATTACGATAATTTTCATAATCTGATGTGTTTATGGGGTTATACATTAGTCTATGTCATAGAGCCGAGAGAGAAACGCTTGCAGTTCTGCGTCCTCAATCTCTGCAAGGGTGCAAGGCTTGAAATCCTTGTCCTGCTCAATCCTCAAAGTGCCAAGTCCGTACTCGCTTGCATCATAGGTGATACCTGCCATTTCGGTTGCAGACTGGTAGCCGTACTCCGTCTCATGCAGTCCAGTAACGATGCCATAGAGCGTGAAGTCATTGCCTTCCTGCTGTCCTTCCATGATGTACCAGCGGATATTGCCAAGGTAAAACACTGCGATGCAAAGTGCATCCTTCTTCTTCGCGTCCTGAGAATACAGGGGATAACTGCTCAGTGCCTCGGTCAGCTCTGGCGTTATCAGTCGGTTGTTGAAATTTGTTGTTGCCATACTCTTGAATTTTTATTTTCCCTTTCTTTCAAGCCTTTCAGCCTGTGATTGGGAATTTTTCTGCTTTTCAAGGTGACAGCAAGACAATAAGGCAAGAAAAGTTTCAAGAATACTCTTTTCAGCGAAAAGGAAGATTGTTGAAAGCGAAACCCTGCTATTCTTGACGGTTTGAATGGCGAAACTACCTTTGCAGAAGAATTCCTTTTCACGGGCTATGAAGGATATGACAGAAAATGTCACGTATAACAATTATAAAAGGGTGGGGCGGGCTTGTCCAAACAGGCATCCTCAGCCAGTATGTCAATAAGAGGAGTCTCCATCACAGCCGAAAAGACAGAACGTATCTGGCAAAGTGTTTAGTTTTGCCAAATACCTTCTGGCAAGGCTTGATAGAGTCTCCTTGACATACCTTTGGCAGAGTGAGGAAACTCTTATGATAAACTCGCTTGACCACAAGAGTTTTCCCTCTATGACAAACTGAGAATGCTGTTTAGACAATGGTGTGGGCGTAGGTTATAACGAATGACCAACTCGTCAGATTAGAAGAATACCATTCGTCCAGGTTATAAGAATCAATGCCGTCAGATTATAATAAGCATGGGTGGGAATGAAGCCAAAGTCCAGCAAGGGCAATCTTCCCGACGAAGTGGTGGACTGTCAGCAAGAACAGCGTCAGTAAGGTTTCGCCCTGCGATCTCACCGACCCTGTTTGAAGATGACCGGCTACCTTTTCGTGATTGCCTCTCCCTGTAACATTGTCTTTTCTTTCAATCACGCTCTGCTGACTGAAAATAAAGACTCTGTTAATGGGGCAGGGCTTGGCTTCATGGTGTGGGGCAAAGCATTAAAACACTATAGAGTGAGACACAAAGCATTGAAAGATCCTTTTGCTTTGCTGCTATAACAGGTCCAGATGAAAAGTGAAATGGAATAAGAAAGGCAAACTACAAGACGGATGGACTCGCTTCAGATGCTGAGCATGTGCGCTATGCGATCATCCTTGGCAGCTGAAGCAAGTCGTTCCGTGTTTGCCTCTCCTGAAGTAGGTGTACTTTATCAGTGCAACATCGCTTCACCGATGAAGTATACTTTCTGAAGGATAATGAAGTGAAAGTACAATAAGAAATCGTCCTGCCGTTTACAGCAGGACGCGCTGGGTTCAGCAAAGGACAATGGTAGCCCAATCAATAGGCTTTCCCTCTTGCTTCATTTTTTCAATCAGAGCCTTTATCTGCTCACGTTTGATGTCTTTGGGTTGTTCCATAAAAAGAAAAATTGTGGGCAGATGGTTGGTCTGCCCGTTACCTTTTACTTTGTCTGAAAGCACACTCTGCCTTTCCTGCGAAGTTGCAGAACAAGGTGAAGCCCCTTATTCAAGTCTGCAAGTTCCTGGAGTTTCTGCCGGGTGTCCTCCGTGTTCTCCACCAGAGAAGCATAAATCAGATTTCCGACTTGTCTTCCCTCGTTGATGTCAAAAGCCTTGAAGCTCTTGCATCCATCAAATTTTGCGTAGATGATATGCCAATCCATGGTCTTTGAAAGATATTAGTCCACAAACTCAAACTCGTCCCGATAACAGGTTATCTCCGCTCCGCTGCCCACTACGATGCAGTTGTACTGATAGCCATGATAGCCACCCTCGATGCTATTCAAATCAACTTGAATGTCCCAATATCCCCGATAGGGTACGAAAAGCCTTGCATATCTCATAGTGTCCTCCTTTCTTAGAATGGCATGTCCTTCTCGTCAGGTGCTGGAGCGTCCTGCGGTGGCTGTGGTGTGTTCTTTGACTTGGTACCTTTCTTGGCAGCCTTCTTCGGGTCGGCGTTCTGCTCGTCCTTCTTCCCTGCGTTGACAAAAGCGATGCTGTCCGCATTGATGGAGATTTGTGTGTGGCTCTCGCCTTGGCGGTCTGTCCACTGTGATGTAGAGACAGTTCCCTCCACGAGAATGAGCCTTCCCTTAGTGAGGTATTCAGCCAGACGGACATGGTTTTCACGGCTGCTGCGCACCCTTACCCATGTGGTGATGTTCTGACCCTTGGAATAATCATCGACGGCAATATCCACTGCCATGAATGTTCCGTGTGTTCCTGTGATGACCTGGCAATCCTTGCCGATGCGTCCGATAGTGTGAGTGTAAATCATAATCTTGAAATTGTTAGATGGTGAATATTCTTTGAGTTTTCTTTTCCCTTACTTTGGGAATCTTTTCCTCGGAGAGGAAGAAGAAGGCTCACTTGGCCTTCTTTTTGGAAGTCTTTTTCTCCTCCTTCGGAGTTTCCTCCTTGTCGGGAGTCTCATAGAACTTGGTGGCTACCAGCACGACGCGGTTGTGCTTGACACCATCCTGATCGCTCCACTCTTCAGGCTTGAAGTAGCCTTCCACGGTGAGCATGGTGTTCTTTGTGAGCTTGTCGAATGAATCGGCGTTTTCGTTCTTGCGCCATGCTTCCACATTGATGAAAGCCGATACGCGGTTGTTTTCCTCGCTGTTCTTCTCGATACGGCCGATAGCTAGAGAGAAACGTGCTACTGAAGCGGTTGTGAACTGACGGATTTCTGCATCCTTACCTACGAAACCTGTTACTGTGAAATTGTTCTCGATCTTTTTCATTGTCTTGAATTTTTAGAAGTGAAACATTTATTTTTTACGTTGCTTTAAGAGCTGGCAAGGGAAGTATGGGAATGCAAGGAATTACCGAATTATTTCACCCTTGGGCCACGAAAAGTTTTTATTGGCTGACACAGACGTCAAAAAGTTTTTGAAAAAATCCGAGGAATAAGGCACCTGGTACTTGCAGAATACGGCTTGCACTAACTTTGCGACGGAAAAAGTAATTGTACTCGCTTCGCCCGGAAAAGTCATAAATGAAGAAGTCGTAATAAGAACAATTCAGTGACAGATACGAAAAGGAGGATGCCCGACAGTCCAATGCTCATACAAAGCACGTCATGGCCATCGGACGAAGAAGGACACGCGAGAGACTGCGTATCATTCTGCTATTAGATGGGAACATGTAGAACAAGAATGCCCATCGACAAGTAAAGAGACTATGCAGTGGAAAGCCAAGACTGAAGAGCGGTAAAAGAGATTAGGAACCTGTTGGCAGAATTAATTTAGTGCGTACTTAATTCTGCCAATAGGTTTTCCGTTAATATAATTTACATATTGCAAAGCGGTCATCGCACTAATTTTGCTGATGATTCTAGCAAACAGGCCGCAAGTGTTTTTGGCATAGTTTCTAATAACAAGGAATTGATCGTTCAGTTGCGAGAACAAAGTTTCAACTCTTTTTCTAGCCTTTGCGAACGGAGCAAATGTCTGTTTCCAATCTTTCTGATTAAGCCTATAAGGACATTCCAACTTGATATTTGCAGTTTCAAACAAATCAAGTTGTATTTCAGCTCCGATATAGCCTCTATCTCCGAATATGCTGCAATCATGATATAAAGGTTTGATGTCTTTAATATAATTGATATCGTGAACGCTTGCCTTGGAGAGGTCATATGAATGAATCACACCGCTTAAGCCACATAACGCATGTAGTTTATAACCAAAGAAATAAATGCCTTGTGATGCACAATATCCAAAGTCTGGAGCAGTTGCAAAATCACCATTCTGCCCCATTTTGCATCTCTTGCCTCGTGCAAGACGGCATACCTCTATTGGTTTAGAGTCAATACAGAAGTAATCTTCACCACTATCAATGTAATTTGCTATGCGTCCACGTATTTGTTCGCTAAGATTACTGGTCGTCTTACGGCGATCGTTGAATTGCCTGCGGAAAATGAGATTAGGAATGAGATGCCGACATTCATTCAATTTGGATTCAAACAACCAGTTCTCACTATCTATTTCTTCAGCTTCTGCTGCCATACTCAAGGCTACTACTTCCAAATCAGAGAAACGAGGAACAGGACCACGACGAACAATATTTCCTTTTTCATTAACCAATTCATTGGAGAATTGCTTGCATATCTCCAAAAAATTCACGAACTTTTTATACAAGTTGCACATAACAAGAATATAGCACTTAAAAATTGAGAACTCTAAGTTACTAAAAATCCGTGACATGTGCAACTTTTTGAAAGACATTATTATACTAATTTAATTCCGCAACAGGTTAAAAATATTCGTTTTTTATTTTGCTATATACAATAAGAGTTGTATATTTGCAGCCAAATTCAGAATATATGCAAACAGAAAGGGTTAAGAAAAAAGTTCTTGTTGCAGGTGCGGCTGGTTTTATTGGTTCACACCTCTGTGACAGACTTATCAAAGAAGAATATGAGGAATTGTGCTTGGACAATTGCTACACTGGCAACATGGTGAACATTGAGCACCTGCTCCATCACTCGCGATTTACTTTTGTGGAGCATGATGTAATTCAGCCCTACCATGTGTCACCGTCGGATCAAAGAATCGTCCCCTGATTCTGTAAAAAATACTAAATAGTTTTCTTTTCGTACCTTTGCAGTCGTTTTTAAGTAAATGAAGGAAAATGATAATAAAACATGAAAAATGTTCCTTCTTGTTTGTAATCGTCAGTGCTTTTGTTGTAGGGGCGTGTTATAATTACAATGAGATGGAAAATGTGGCAGTACACTCTGTTGAGACGAAAAAGGCTCTTTCGGAACAAAAGCCAATAGATGATTGGTATATATGTGGATCTTTTTCACCTCGACAAGATTCGATTCTTGCGGATTCTATGGCAAAGGATATATACGCCTTTGCTGAGATGTCTAATCCTGACAATTTGAATCCATATTGGTACAACGGGTTGTATCACCCTCAATATAATCTTTTGGATCTTCGGGAGGTTTATCATCTTCAACCCAACCAAACTCAATTGCATGGTAAGATAACATACCTAGCATGTGATATACAATCAGATATGGACAGAGATCTATATTTGAATGTAAAGAGTTCCATGAGATATGATCAACGGCTGGGTGAGAAACCTCTTCATCGTATAGACATTCAAGGGCTTAATTTTTATCCGATTCATTTGAATAAGGGCTATAACCGTTATTTTGTCAAGGCGGTGACGGAGACGGAGGACTATTCTTTTGAAACGACGGTGCTTGATAGCAATGCTGTTGCATCTATCTATACAAATGGACAAAGTAACAATATTGTATTTCCAGAGATTTCGGAAAGTAATAAACTTGCGACACTTACCAACGCACATCAGAATCTCATGAATGTGCCTGTAAAGATGCAGTTTTACGATGTGAAAGGGGCAAAAGTATATGAGACCATTCTGCAGAAAGATTCATTCACGTACAAAATACCCACCTTGCAGGCTGGTAAATCATATATGTGCTCCATGAGTATTACAGGACAGCGCGTGCGACAGCCTATCGTCTGTGGAAGTTTTGATGCTGCTTATGAGAAGTTCGTGCGATTGAGAAGTGAGGTTTCAAATCAACATTCCCGCGCCAATGAAATAGACCAGATCCTGTATAGGCTGAAGTTCCTTCTCCATCATGAAACAAGAAAAACTGATTGGTGGTGGCAATTCAAGATAGCACCGCTCACTTATCAGTTGGAGGTCATCTTTGCCAATCTGAAAGGAGAGCATGGAAAGGACAACGGAGAATTTAATATTCAGTTCATCACCTATACGTCTCAATTGGATGGTGGTATGCAACGTTATCTGTTAGCCACCCCTAATGAGATAAGAAAGGGAAAGAAGTACCCCTTGGTTGTGATTGTCAGACCTCATGTGGATAATCACTACCATTTCTTCACCTCTCCACAATTCACTCACCAATGGGCGATCAATATCATACAAAGTCTGGCAAATAGCCACGACTTCATTGTGATGTTGCCAGAGGCTCGTATGTATCATAATGAAGACTTGACTCCATTTGCAGAGGCGGAAATGAAACTTGCCATAGAAGATGTGAAGAAGCATTACAAGATTGATGAAGAAAGAATGTACCTGCATGGCATCTGTAGTGGAGGTTATCGTGCACTTCGGATGGCGACCGAAAATCCGGGAATGTTTGCGGCTTTGGGATTATACACGCCCATTTACCATGAGAAGTTGCTGTCCTCAAGGGCTAAAGCTCATTCAATTGAAAACCTGTTGCCCAATCTTGCAGGTACACCCATCATGATTCATGCAGACCCCTTTGACAAACATACGCCATATAAGGTGTATGCAGACTTGATATCAGATTGTAAGAAATATGGCATACCATTAACATATTCTGTTAAAAGGAATACAGAACTGCTGTACAATGCAGTGGTGGCGGGTTCGGAGGCATTCGACTTTTTTGACGGGAAGGTGAAGAGTGGTGTAAAGGCATCTGCGGTATTGCCTGACACCAATCTTGTGGTGGCAGACTTGTACTCGAAGCCTTTTGTATATGTCTATAATAGCCACGATCACAGTGCTTATTATAGAAGTTGGTTACGTACCATTCAAAATGATTATGAAGAATATATGAATACGCCATTACCTCTTGTCGCAGAAGATGAAGTGGATGATGAGATGTTGAAAACCAAGAATGTGTTTCTGATAGGCACAGAATTTGAAAATCCTCTTCTTGCAGGGCTGGTGAATTCAGCCAGAAGTGAAGCCCCCGACCTTATAGAAAGAACAAGGAACTCCATCTCCATTCACCGAAATGTATTGACTCAACAATTGTATGTTATCTGTTCATCTACGTCGCAAGACCCTTCTTATTTCAAATATCCGTGGATTGATGGAATGGAAAAGGAGTTCAAATCAGATTTGCCATTAAATCAACAATAGTTTCCGATCACTCTAATTTACTGAATCTCAATAATGAAAATAGGGCTACCATTCATTTTTACGATTCTATGGTGGCTTATCAGCATTTTCCTGACAATTGACACGGGTTGTTTCATCTATCCTTCCATGTCACAAACGCTGATAGGTTACTTATGTGTCATGATATTATGTGCTATGGGGTGGGCATATGGCTTTTTTACCAATGCCAAGATACCGATGAACATGAATAGTGTCTTACTGTTCTGTTGGTTGGTCTATCTGTGTTTCCATTCTGTCATGGTTGCTGATGCAGAGGTCTATAAACTGCTGTATTTTGTTGCTGGTTTACTGTTGATTCTTACTTTGTCCCAGATGTTGCACAATGGTGCTTTGACCTTCAGTAAGCTGGAAAATGGCTTTCTTTTGATGCTCATTCTGCAATTGGGCTGTTTGCTGTTACAGTCTATGGGGCTGATGTCTTCATATAATTCATATTTTTCGTTGACGGGATTCAGCGACAATCCTAATTCGACAGCCGTCATGATTGCAGTGTGCATACCGCTGATATATGAACGACTCAAGACTTCCAACCATACCTATTTGTTGTTGATATTGCTGGTCGTGTCTTTCCTTTATCTTGTTGTATTGAAATGTCGAACTGCTTATATAGGCTTGGCGGTCATTTGTATCATCCGGATAGCCTTGTCTGCCAAGGCAAAGAAACTTTACAGCCAATTGAGCAGAAAGGTCCTGTATGCCTCGTGTGCATCTTTGCTTCTTGTCTTGCTGTTGCTGTTCGGGGCATTATACAAGATGAAGCAAAACTCCTCTGACGGGAGGATTCTTGTTTGGAAAATATCAACAGAAATGATGATGGAAAAGCCTGAAGGATGGGGAATCGGATTGTTCGAGAAGCATTACAACCTGTGTCAAGGGGAGTATTTTGCGGCAGGAAATGCAAGTGGGCAAGAGAAGTATCTTGCATCGACGGTTTACATGGCTTACAATGACTGGCTGGAGCATGGCGTGGAGGCAGGATGGATTGGTGCCATCTTTATCACCTCGTTTTATGTTTTCTTGGCTGTTAAGGCCTATCGGACACGAAAGCTGATGGCTTTCTCCATCATTTGCGCCTTCATGGTCATGTCTCTTGTCAATTTCGTCTATGCCAGCATCCAATCATGGTTCATTCTGCTGTGCTATGCGGCAGACGTGATAAGTGGCAGCTCACGCTCTTTCCGTGGTGGGAAGATAACAAGCAGGAGCGTGCATCTGGTGGCATTGTTCTTCTCGCTATTCTTGTTAGGGAAATATGGGGAATTGACCTATGCGCAGGTGTGCTTAAAACACGATGAAGATATGAGTGCTAAAGGGCTGAAGGTCGAAGTGGAGGATGTGGAAAAGCTGTCCCCTCACATTGGAACGTCGGAGGGATATGAAAAATTTGTCTCTTCGCTGTATATGCGTGATGGAAGGTATGAACAAGCCATTGAGCATCTCCGGAATGCCGCGGACTACACGTCTGAGCCAGAACTGTTTTTTGCCCTGTTCAATTGTTACGACAAGATGGGCATGACTGCCAAAGGTGTTGAGTACATAAAAACCGTCCGGAACATGCTGCCTCAAAACATGATGTCCAGAAACATCCTGTTGAGGTGGTATGACAGTCAAGGCATGAAGGTGGAGGCTCTTGCTGTAGCCCATGAGATGGCGGAGACTCCATTGAAGGTGAATAGTTCTGTTGCGGAATCTTATCAGCGAGGAGCCCGAAGGTATATTGAAAAAGAATCCAAGATAAAAGAATCACAATGAGAAAGTTATTATCCATGTTGCTGCTGGCAATTGTTTGTGTCAGCCATGTGTATGCCCAGAAACTGACATGCACCAAAGAAGAAGCCAATGTTATTCAATTGTATGGCAAAGAAATGTCTCACCAAGTCAACATCGCTTCCGAGGATGCCCTGGCTGAGATGCAATTAAAGTATCTCTACAACAGAAATGACCTTGAGCATCTGCGAAGGCTCTTTGAAGAGAGAGAACAACGGAAGGCTGCTCACAACTATCTGGAGCGGAATCCCATGGAGCGAGTGGTGGAGAAGCAACGGATAGACAGTCTGTATCAGGACTCCATCAATGCCCTCCTTATTCCTTACAATTCCAATATCTCTGGCGAAATCATCAGCCTTTCCCTTCGCATGTCGGATGCCCTCCGTCTGTCGAAGAAGGAGCATCGTCGTCTGATGGAAAAGGCTCTGGACTTTGCCCGCAGATTGAGAAAGAATCCATACACGAATTTCAAGAAGGAGGAGATGGATGTCCTGAAGAAGAATCTGAGTGCCAAACAGTTGGAAACGGTTATTGATGAGAAAAACGGTATGCAGGCACAGGTCAAGGCGCAGAGGGCTTGGAATGCCTTGGAAGAGGCTGGCGTGGCATACGAATTGGACAGCTTGCCAAACGTGTCAAGAGCCCGACTGTATTATCTGATAGAGATGCGCTACTGGGACATGTATGTGGAACAGAACGAAGTGCGCGACCGTAATCTTCAGGACTTGTACAGGTCGAAGCCCAAAATCATCAAGATGTATGAAGCGCTTGACGAAAAGAACCGCATCAAGGAAAAAAAGGAAAAGAGCGTGGGGGTGGAGTTCTCATGGTAAGGGACATCTATTACTCGCCGATACTATAAAATTGTTTAACTAAAAAATATTCACAATGAGAAAAAAATTACTTAAGAGTTTTATTTTTGTTGCCCTTGCAGCAGCAGGGCTGTCAACCTATGGACAGACAAATGAAGAGATGCGTCTGGCTGTGGATATTTTGAAAGGTAAGGACACTTCCAACAGCAAGACATGGGCTGTGGACATTCTGGAGCAGTCGCTACAGAGAAAACGTGATGCTTTTGCCTTGAACGTGCTGAGCATCGCCTATCTGCACGGGCTGGGTGTCGAGGCAGACACTCTGAAAGCCATCGCTTATATGGAAGAGTCTGGAGCCAATGGCTACAAGTTGGCATACCATAATCTTGGCATGTTCTACAAATATGCTTCGGATGGGAAGCAGGACTTCAAAAAGGCATACGAGGCATTTAATAAAGGTGCATTGACCGGTTCGGAATCTTGTTGTTATGACACAGGCTTCATGCTCTATAAGGGGTTGGGATGTCAGCAAGATTATGCAGCCGCTGTTGCCCTTTTCCGTCAGGCGGCAGACCGTGACCATGCCCCCTCGCTTTTTATGTTGGGACTTTGCTACCGCAATGGCTATGGAGTGGAACGTGATGCGGAGCGCGCGAAGTTCTATTTGGAACGCGCCGCCAAACTGAATAACCAAGATGCCATGGAGGAGCTGCTGAAGGAGGAACCTGAGAACAATCCGAAGAGGCGGTTTGTCAATGTGGACAAGTCAATGGAAATCCCAGAGACGATGCCCGCCATCGACCCCTATATCCCCCACAACCGTGGCGCTATTGCCGGGACTTACCAAGGTGTCCTTGTCACCTATGACTGGAGCGGCGAGAATGTCATTTCGGAGAAGCCTCTGGCAATGAACGTGACAGAGAAGGCTGGTAAATATGATGGTCTGTGGATACAGGGAAAAGACTCTATTTGTTTCCAAGCCACAGCCACTGATGATGGTGTGCTGAAGTTTGACAGCACTCAAGTGGTGCTTTATGATCGCTATTCTGACGACTACAAGGCATTGTACCGGTTTGAGCAGGCAGACATCTCGTGTGGCGACAATAGCATATCTGGACAGTTGCGCCTGTACTCGTTTGAAGAAATGGAGCCAGAGCGACCCATGTATGTCTATTTGCAGAAAAATGGAGATGCTGATGCGCAGGACGAACAGTCAGAGGATGACAACAGTAAGATTTACGCCTATCCCAACCCCTTTGTTGACAGGGTGACACTGAGATTTGAACTGGAGGCAGATGTACCTTCTGCTCAGATTTGCCTCTATTCTCAGGCTGGTATCAACAAGCAGAACTACAATCTTGGTGCGCTTGGAGCAGGTGAACATTCCTTTGTGATAGCGCCAGATGTGTCTGAGAACATTTATATTGTGCGAGTGGTGGCAGGGCAGTACAAATATCAGACAATTATCTTCAGAAAGCGTTAAAAAATGAAAAGACTGATATTATTGCTGATACTATTTGTAAATTTGCAGATAGTAATCACTCATGAAGATATGCGACTGTTTTCATATTCAGCGATAAGTGCCCAACACATGACAAGAGAAGCGGGTGATAATTGCTATCTAGATGGATTCGGGTGGTATTATACACCTTTGTCATGCGAGGGGGTAGAGGTGGATGCTTATGTTTGCGGCTATTGTGGAAAAGGATTTAGTGACGACAAACAGGCAAGGGACTCACATGAGAAAGAATGTATAGAGCGTCCTATACAGTGTCCATCTTGTGGCACATATATACTTTTTTGGGAACTCTCTTCACACGCACTGATGTGTCCAGTGTTGAATGAATCAAGTGGCAGTGAAAATACAAGCAGTGGTGGTAGCAACGGTGGAGGAGGTTCTTCTGGTGGAAACTGTTCTAGCGGAAGTTCTGGAGGTGCAGGCTCTAATAGTTCCATCTCATATGCATGGCTTGCCGGCACCTATCATTTCCCAAAGGACTGTTATGTTGCAAAACCCGTACCAAGGGTCTTCCCTCATCAGAAAGGGATAACTGATTGTTCAACAACCTGTTTTGCATTGCTCCAACTAATTGATGATCCTATGATGATTTCATCTGATGAAGAATTTGAGAAGATAAGAACATATTTTGAGAATATTGTTAACACTATAACTGGTAGAGAAATCTCAGAAGAGGGACTCTATCCAGAAGAATATAAAGAAATGTGCAAAATGCTCAATTACACGAATGTTCCAAGTGTAAATCTCATAACCCATTTCAAAAATGGTGGGGAACCAGTGTTGGGGGTTTATAGAGGAAAGAGCATTGTGACAGATAAACCGATTGGACATCTAGTAGTTGTGATTGGCTACAAAAAGGATAATCCAAAGATGTTGTTATGCATGGATCCATGGGATCCCTATAGCAATCCGTATCATTGGCAAGATATGAAGGATTTTTATACAGATAGGTTTTATTATAAAAAGAAATAGTGTAATTATATTATGAATAAACTGAATAAATTAATTTATATTTTTATTCTATTGATTAGTATCAATAGCCAAGCTCAGACATTCAATCCGAGTCAACTAATAGGAACGAAATGGCAACGTGTTGAAAGATTCTCTGATCCCACAATAAAATGGGAGTTTTCGAAAG
>JAUMXY010000063.1 GCA_030528885.1 Bacteroidales bacterium
GAAAGGAAATTGCAAGTAAATTTGGAGTAAATTCCTTTCCGTTGAACAAAAAAGATTTCCTCTTTGATTTCCTTTATATTTCCTTTCTGTGAAAGTAAATGATGCGGTGGTTTAGAAAGGAAATTGCAAGTAAATTTAGAGTAAATTCCTTTCCGTTGAACCAATAAGATTTCCTTCAGATTTCCTTTATATTTCCTTTCTGTAAAAGTAAATGCTGCGGGTGGTTTTAGAAAGTAAATTGCAAGTAAATTTGGAGTAAATTCATTTCCGTTGAACCAATAAGATTTCCTCTGTGATTTCCTTTATATTTCCTTTCTGTAAAAGTAAATGCTGTGGGTGGTTTAGAAAGGAAATTACAAGTAAATTTAGAGTAAATTCATTGCGATGCAATTATCAATTGTCAATTCGATTACAGGCTACAATCCGTGTATGCGAGAGAGGATGCGACTATACTTAAAGAAAAAAGGACTGCGCCGGGTGGCTCAGTCCTTTTGCTGTTTGTGAGTAAGTAGGGGTTATTTCACTACGAGGTCAAAGCTCTGCAGGTCTTTCTCGAGTGATGATGTACCGTAGAGAATCTTGTAACGTCCTGGACGTGTTGACAGTTCGTCGATAGATGGGTCATAGTATTCGAATGACTCGCCTGTGAGGGTGATGACTGCCTTGCCCTTCTCGCCTGGCTTGAGTGTCAGCTTCTGGAAGCCTTTGAGGTCCTTGATTGGAGCCTCGGCATAGTCGAGCGCCTTGACATATACCTGTACGGTTTCTGTTCCTTCGCGGTCGCCTGTGTTGGTGACTGGAACGGTGATTTTAACAGAGCCGTCAGCCTTCATGGTTGACTTGGAAATCTTGCCCTTGCCTACTTCGAATGTAGTGTATGACATGCCGTAGCCGAATGCGTAGAGCGGTGTTCCGCGGAAGTAGCGGTAGGTGCGGTTTTCCATGCTGTAGTCGAGGAAGTCGGGCAGGTCGTTGGTTGATGCGTAGAATGTGACTGGGAGCTTGCCGCCGGGGTTGTAGTCGCCAAAGATGACTTCAGCCAGTGCCTGTGAGCCGCCCTGTCCCGGATACCATGCCTGCAGGAGTGCGTCGTACTGGTCTTCGATGCTGCCGAATGCGATAGGTGAGCCTGAGCAGTTGACGAAGATGACCGGCTTGCCTGTTGTGTGCATGGCTCTGACGAGTCGCTGCTGCACCTTAGGCAGTTCGATGTCAGCCTTGTCGCCTCCTTCGCCCTCCATGCGTGCTGAGATGCCGCCGATGATGATGATGGCGTCAACGTCTTTCAGTTCCTTTGCGAGGTCGTTGAACTCGATGAGCTTGCGCTCGCAGATTTCTGCACGAAGCATGGCGAAGTTGCCGTTTCCGCGCTTGTATTCGATAACGATGTCGTAGGTTTCGCCTTCCTGAACCGGGAAGTTCTTGTATTCAGCCTGACGGCGGAAGCCGAAGCCGCGGCGCTGGCCGCCGCCTTCTCCGTTGTCGATGACTTTGCCGTTGACGGTCAGGGTGTAGCCGTTGTCGGTAGAAACGGAGTACTGCATCTGGCCTGTATAGGTAGCTTTGTACTTGCCTGACACGCGTACTGAGAGGTTGTCTGTGCTGACGCCTTCAGCGAAGCCCCATGCTCCGAAAGTGGAGAAGTTCAGCTCGTTATAGTGGCCTGTCACTGCTGGCTCGCCGCTCAGTTCCTTGTTGTTGTAGAACTCGACGTATGCGCCTTTGCCTTCGTTGAATTCAGTGAGGTGGTTGATGGTGGTGTATTCGTCAGCCAGTTCGCATGCCTTTTTGTAGATGACGTTGGTGCCGGGAACGGCTGCCTTGATGCCATTGAGGAGTGAGCGCTTGTGCTCTTCTGTAGGTGTGCCTCCGTAGTTGCCGTTGAGCATCTCTGTGTCGTCGGCGTTAGGACCGATGACTGCGATGGTCTTGAGGTTCTTGGAGAGCGGCAGGATGCCGTTGTTCTTGAGCAGTACCATTGACTCGCGCGCTGCCTGGATAGAGAGCTGGTGGTTGGACTCGCTGCTGATGACGTCTGGACCGAGGTTTGCCCATGGAATCATGTCTTCAGGGTCGAACATGCCGAGTTCGAAACGACCGAGGAGCGTGCGGCGCAGGTGCTCGTCAAGGGTGGATTCCTGGATGAGTCCTTTGTCGAGTGCCTCGGTGAGCACCATGAAGACCTTTCCGCATTCGAGGTCTGTGCCGTTGAGCACAGCGTCAACAGATGCAGAAAGCGGGTCGGGGTGTGTCTCGTGCTGTCCTTTGTTGTAGAAGTTGTTGATGGCGTCGCAGTCTGTCACGACGATGCCGTCGAAGTCCCACTTGCGGCGCAGGATGTCAACGAGCAGGCGGTCGCTGGTACAGCATGGCACGCCCTCGTAGCGGTTGTAGGCGCACATGACTTCGCGCACGTTGCCTTTCTTGACGAGTGCCTTGAAGGCAGGGAGGTAGGTTTCCCACAGGTCGCGCATAGAGACTGAGGCGTCGTAGGTGTGGCGCAATGGTTCTGGACCACTGTGTACGGCATAGTGCTTTGCGCAAGCGTGAGTCTTGTAATACTTGTTGTCGTTGCCTTGCATGCCGAGCACGGTCTGCACGCCCAGCACGGCATTGAGGTAAGGGTCTTCGCCGCAGGTCTCCTGTCCGCGTCCCCAGCGTGGGTCGCGGAAGATGTTGACGTTAGGGCACCAGTAGGTCAGCTCTGGGTTGCCAGGGTAGTAAGTCACTCCCATGGGCACGTTGAAGATGTTGCGGTCTGAGCGGTTCCAGTTGGCGCGCGCCTCGTCGGAAACGGTTGAGAAGACATCGTAGATGAGCTGTGAGTTGAAGGCTGCCGCCATGCCGATAGGCTGCGGATAGACGGTGTAGCCGCCCTGACGAACTCCGTGGCAGGCTTCGTTCCACCAGTTGTAGGATGGTATGCCGAGGCGGTCAACAGAGATGGACTTGTTCATCATGAGTCCTACTTTCTCTTCGGGTGTGAGGAGGGAGAGGAGGTTCTCTACGCGTTCCTCGTTGGAGAGCTTGTAATCCTGGAAGGGGTATTTGTGCCCGTCTTCAGGCTTCTCGCTTGTGGTGACATGCGCTTTGGTTGACAGGGCACCGAGTGTCTTGCCGTTCTGGTCGAGCAACTCTACGCTTCTGTGTGTTCTGCCTGCAGCTCCTGCCGGCGAGAAGGCTACCATGACTTTGGCGATGTCGCCCGGCTGCACCTCGTCTGTGGAGTAGTGAGCTGTGATGCAATCGCAGCTTGGGATGGTCTTGCCAATCCTTACGGCGTTGTCTGATTTGTTCTGGAATGTGAATGTGTGGCATACGGTGCCGTTGATGGCATCGATGGCGCCGAAGTCCCATTCGTAGGCGTCAAAGATGACGTCACTCTTTGTGTTTTGTGCTGTTGCGGGGGCTGCTGCCAGCAGTGCGCCCGCCAGGAATAAAGTTAAAGTTCTCATTTATTATTTAGTTTTGGTAAGTAAATCTTCTAATGCTTTGCGGCGTTCGTTCCATGTTGAGTAGTCGGAAGCCTTGAGCACATGGAGCTCTTGTTTTGCGTTCTTCGCAAATTCGTGGTCGGTGGTGAGGATGCAAGGGCTTGCCTTCCCGTCTGCTATCAGCTGGTCGGCAATGGCGTCGGCACCACCCGCTTTGAACCAGCTTTCCATGGTGTCGTCGTCGCCCGGTATCAGTTCAATCAGCACGGGCTCTTCTCCGCAGACAGGAGGGAAGTAGGTTGCTGTGTGGTTGTTGAGGTTGTAGCTGACCTTGCCATGTGCGATGTCTCCCATGGAGGCAAAGTTGTAAGGCGCTGCCGGATGGCTGGCAATGCTGTATTTGAAGCCCTTGTCTGGAGAGAGGTACATGTTGCTTGGGTCGGCAACAAGGGTTCCGTCCACATCGAAGCAGTACTTGAAGGTTTCATAGGTGTTCTGGCCTGTCTTGATGCTCCAGACCTCTTCGTCTTCTTTTGTCATAGGAAGAGACTCGCCATTTTCCAGCAGGAGGGACACTTTGGCTGCATCGGGCGCCTTGAAGCGGAAGGTGATGCTGTCTGTTCCGTATTCGGGAGAAATGATTGGGCGTGGGAAGAGGCGTGCCATCACGCCTGGGGTGAATGGCTCTTCTTTGCCTGTAGCGGCAAGGGTGGGCTCGCTGTTCTCCATGGCTTCGGCTGATGCTTCGGGGTTGAAGAGCAGGCGCAGGGTGATGTCGAGGAAGTACTTAGCGTTCATCCATGTGTGGCCGAACTTGTCGTCGGTGTAAACCTTGGCTGTGCGGATGCCCTTCTGGCCGAGGAACTCCAGATAGTCGCGTGAGGTTCCGTAGAGGAAGTCGTCTGTGCCGATGCCGAGCCAGAAGAGGTTGATTTTCTTGTTGGTCTCTTCGGCATTGTCATACACGTCGGGAATGTTGTTCGATGTGAAGGAGCTGTAAGAACAGAGGTAGGAGAACTTGTCGAGGTTGCGCAGACCGTTGGAAAGTCCTTGGTTGCCTCCGCGTGAAAAGCCTCCGATGGCGCGGTGGTCGCGGTCGTTGATGGTGAGATAGTTCTTCTCGATGTAAGGCATCAAGTCGTTGATGAGGTCATTGCTGAACACGTCGCCCATGAACATTGGGTTCTGAGGCGCATTGTACAGCAGCTTCGTGGGGTTTCCGTAGGGGAGAACGATAATCATCTCCTTGGCCTTGCCTTCTGCCAGCAGGTTGTCAAGGATGTAGTTCATGCGTCCCACCTTGTAGTACACCTCTTCTGTGTCGGTTGTGCCGCTGATGAGGTAGAACACGGGATATTTCTTGTCGGTGTTCTTAGCATCGTATGTGGGTGGGAGATAAACGATGGCGTGGTTCGTCGCCTTGAGGCTTTGGGAATAGTAATGGATGTATTCAACCTTGCCGTGAGGCACGTCCTTGATGTCGTGCGGCAATGACTCGCCATTGGCAGCGGGTTTCTCCAGAAGGCTGTTCTTGAAGCCTTCGTTGGGGAAGTACTGAGGACAGTGAGGGTCCATGATGCTGATGCCGTCAACGACAAAGTTGTAGGGATACATGTCGGGGGCTGCAGGGCCGAGGGTTGCTTCCCAGACGCCGCTTTCTGTCTTCGTCATGGGATGCTTGCCAGCAAACTGCACATCGACTTGAACATCCTTGGCAAGAGGATTCTGATACCTGAAAGTTACGGTTCCATCGGCATTGCAAATGACAGAGCGGAACTCGCGGTCGGGCTGGGTGCAGCAGACGCTAATGATTCCTAATGCACAGATGGCAAGGAAGAAACTGATTTTTTTCATCTTATAGGTGTTTAGTGAAATAGATAGATTGTTAGATTGATTGCAAAGTTAAACAATTAAAATCGCATTATATATATAATGGTGAAACAAAAACTTTCGATAAAGGAACAAAGGGCGATGTTTTTCTTAAATAATGATGATTATTTGGTCATGTCGGAAGAAAGCAGTACTTTTGTCACAAATAATTCCTGGCAGATGAGACTTAGGCTTTTTTATATTTTCTTTTTGCTATTGGTGCAGGCGGCCAGCTGGCTGCCGTGCAGGCTGATGGCGCAAGAGTTGAATTGCAAGGTGAATGTGATTCATTCGCAGGTGCAAGGAACGAACAAGGAGGTGTTCGAGATACTGGAAAGGGCAATCACGGAGTTTATGAATAACCGCGCATGGACAGACTTGCAGTTTCAGGATGCGGAGAAAATAGACTGTTCCCTGAACATCACGATTAAGAAGTATGACGAGGCAAGCAACGTTTTTACGGGAGAACTGCTCTACCAGCTGTCTCGCCCGGTTTTTCAGTCAGGATACAATACGACGGTGTTCTCCATGAGGGATGCTGACTTCGTCTTTACTTATACGGAACAGGATGATCTGGTCTTTAACGAAAACAATATTGATAACAACCTGACAGCCATGCTGGCATATTATGCTTATCTCTTCATCGGGATGGATTTGGACACGTTCTCTCCGCTTGGAGGAACGGAGCCGCTTCAGATGGCGGAGAACATCGTCAGCAACGCCCAGACCCTGAGCGAACCTGGCTGGAAAGCTTTCGATGACGGCAAGAACAGGCACGCCATCATCAACGACTATATGGAGTCATCGTTAGAGCCATTGCGTCAGATGCAGTATAAATATCACCGCGGAGGGCTCGATGAAATGGCGCAAAATGCAGATAGAGGGCGTGTGGCTGTGACCGAGGCGATGGAAATGCTGGCTGAAGCATACAGCAATAAGCCGCTGTCGATGCTTCCGCAGATTTTCACCGAGTTTAAGCGCGATGAAATCGTGAATATCTATTCGGGACACGGGACAGAAAAGGAAAAGCAAGCGGTGTACGACATCGTGTCGGAAATCAACGCGAGTCAAAACACATACTGGAATAGGATAAAGAGATGATTCGCCACCTACACATAGAGAATTATGCTCTCATCGAGCATCTTGACATTGATTTGCATTCGGGTTTCTCTGTCATTACGGGTGAAACGGGTGCGGGAAAGTCTATCATCATCGGAGCAGTTGGGCTGCTGCTGGGACAGCGGGCCGATTCGCGTGCTATCAAGGAGGGCGCGAAGCGATGTGTGATAGAGGCGCTTTTTGATGTTTCGGACGAGAATCTTGAAGCCTTCTTTGAGGAGAACGACCTTGATTATGACGCTTCGGAATGCGTGCTCCGCCGAGAACTGACGGCGGCAGGGAAATCGCGCACCTTCATCAATGACACGCCTGTTTCGCTCATACAGCTGAAAGAAATAGGCGAAAGGCTGATTGACGTGCATTCGCAGCATAAGAACCTCCTGCTTGGCAAGGAAAACTTCCAGCAGAGCATATTGGATGCGCTGGCAGGGAATCAGCAACTTTTAGCAGACTATCAAGCTGAATACAAAGAGTATCGGCTTCTGTGCCGCCAGTTAGAAGAGGCGGTTGCAGAGGCAAAGCGCAATCGCGAAGACGAGGACTATTTGCGTTATCAGGCAGAGCAGTTGGCAGAGGCGGATCTGAAAGACGGCGAGCAAGAAGAGCTGGAGGCGGAACTGGAAACGCTGGAGCATGCAGAGGAGATAAAATCATCTCTTTTCCAAGCATCGGGTTGCCTGCGTGCTGCCGGAGATGGCGCGGACGCGCTGGCGTTGCTACGAAATGGCATCGCTTCGCTGCGTTCTGTTGCAGGAGTTTACGCCTCGGCCGACGAGTTGGCAGAACGGATGGATTCCTGCTATATCGAACTGAAAGATATTGCCGATGAGTTGGAGAGCCAAGCGGAAGATGTAGAGTACAATCCTCGCCGATTGGCTTTTGTTCAAGAAAGACTGGATGTTATCTACTCGCTGCAAAAGAAACATGGGGTGGACAGTGCTGACGAACTGCTTTCCATGCTGCGTGAGTTGGAAGAAAAGTTGTTGAGCATCGAGAATTCTGACGATTTCATCGAGGAAATTCGCGCCAAGATGCATCATCAGGAAGAAAAGGCTCAGGCATTGGCGAAGCAACTTTCCGAGGCAAGACACGCCGAGGCAAAAGTGGTGGAGAAAGCCATGGCAGAGAAGCTGGTTCCTCTGGGCATGCCCAATGTACGGTTCAAGTGCTCGGTTCAGTCTCTTGAAGACGAATTGTCAGAGACAGGATACGACCAAGTGCAATTCCTCTTCAACGCCAACAAGAGCGGCGAACTGAAACCCGTCAGCCAGATTGCATCGGGCGGTGAAATAGCCCGCGTCATGCTCTCGCTCAAAGCGCTGGTGGCAGGCGAGGTGAAACTCCCCACCATTATCTTCGACGAGATAGACACGGGTGTGAGCGGCTCTATTGCAGAGAAGATGGCCAAGATGATGGACGAGATGAGCCGACAGGGGCGCCAAGTCCTGTCTATTACCCATCTGCCGCAGATTGCTGCACTGGGCAGCTACCACTACAAAGTCTATAAAGAAGACACGGAAGAGGAGACGCTGAGCCATATCGTGCAGCTGGAAGAAGATGAGCGAGTGGCAGAGATTGCCCACATGCTGAGCGGCGAGACACTGACACAAGCCGCGCTTGATAATGCGCGGTCATTACTGAAAAACAATCATTAAACTGCAATATGAAGAAATATCTGATACTGTCGTTGAGCCTCTCGCTCATGACAATGCTGGCCTTTGCGCAGCCCAAATTCGCGTCAAAGGTGAAGAAGGGCATCTTTTCTGTCAACACCTACGACAAGGATGGCAATCTGCTGAACCAGGGAACCGCTTTTTATGTTGGCGAAAACGGAGATGCCGTAGCGGATTACCGCATTTTCAAAGGTGCGCATAAGGCTGTGGCTGTCGGAGCTGATGGCAGGCAGGCAGACGTGGAGTATGTTGCCGGTGCTGACGGAATCTATTCCCTGCTACGCTTTCGTGTCAATACGAAGAACTCGGTAGCTCTGCCCTTGGCTAGCGCATTTCAACCGATGGAATCGGAACTTTTTGTACTCAACATCGCTGAAAAAGGCAAGGTGCAGCACGAACAGGCAGCGGTAGCAGACACCTCGCTTATACAGGGGAAATATGCCTATTATGGTTTGAACAAGAAACTGGACGACAAGATGATTGGCTGGCCCGTCTTCAACAAAGAGGGACAGCTGGTGGGCATCCTGCATTCAGCCATTGGCGACAAGAGCTATGTGTTGGACATCCGTTTCTACGAGACACTGAAGATAGAAGCAATAGCATCCAGTTCCGCCGCTATTGCACTTGACAACATCTTTATGCCCAAAGGTTTGCCCGAAACAGCCGAGGAGGCATTGGTCTATCTGTATTTCAAGTCACAGACCGCCACCAATGAGGAGTATATGGATATGGTGAACCGCTTTGTGGCAGCCTACCCGCAAAATGCAGAAGGGTATCTGCGCCGCGCGACACCCCTGATTGACCTGCTGCGCTTCGACGAAGCCGACCGCGACCTGCAGCAGCACCTGGCTCTGACAGACGATAAGGCAGAAGGGCATTTCAAGGTGGGTTCGCTCATCTACGACAAGCTGCGCCTGCAGCCAGAGCCAGCTTATGAGGCTTGGACTTATGATGTGGCCATTCAGCACATGGATAAGGCCATCGAGCTGAATCAGGAAAAGGCAGCAGGCGAGGAGGTGCAGGAAAACGCACGCAGGTATAAGGTGATGAAAGCGCAAATGCTGGTCAATGCCGAGCGCTATGATGCCGCCATCGCACTGTACGAGGCACTGAACGAAGGCGACGGACGTTCCCCCTCTTATTATTACGCCATCAGCATGGCACGCGAAGGCAGAGGCGATTCCATCAGTGCAGTGATAGAACCGCTCGACAGCGCCCTCGCCCTGTTCGGAACCCCATTGCCGAGCGAAGCCGCAAATTACATCATCCGTCGCGGACAGCTCTACGCGAATATGGGGAAATATCGCCAAGCCGTGCAGGATTACAACCAATTTGCTTATCTGCTCAACAACAAGGTGAGCGCAGCCTTCTACTATGAGCGTTCTCAGATAGAAGTGAATGGAAGGATGTACGAGCCAGCGCTGAATGACATCAACAAGGCGATAGAGATGTCGCCACGAACGCCGCTGTATCATATAGAAAAAGCCTCCTTGACCTTACGGGTCAACTTGCTCGACGACTGCATCAGCGCTTGCGAAGCGGCAATAGCCCTGAATCCCAACATTGTGGATTCATACCGCATTCTTGGCTATGCGCAGCTGCAAAAGGAAGACAAAGAGAATGCCCGTGCCAATCTGCAAAAGGCCATCGACATGGGCGACGAGAATGCAAAGAAGATACTGGACACCTACTTCAAGTAGGACGTTTCTTCTCTCCCGATTTTTTCTTCCCCCAATGTGATATTTTATGGATATGCGTGATTCTTGGTCGGTAAGTCGAAAATTAATTGAGTTACCGATAAAGAATCGAAAGATTTTGATAATTGCATCGCAATGAATTTACTCCAAATTTACTTGCAATTTCCTTTCCAAAACCACCGCATCATTTACTTTTACAGAAAGGGAATCTAAAGGAAATCACAGAGGAAATCTTTTTTGTTCAACGGAAATGAATTTACTCTCAATTTACTTGCAATTTCCTTTCTAAACCACCCACATCATTTACTTTTACAGAAAGGAAATCTAAAGGAAATCACAGAGGAAATCTTTTTTGTTCAACGGAAATGAATTTACTCTCAATTTACTTGCAATTTCCTTTCCAAAACCACCCACATCATTTACTTTCTCAAGAGCCGCGCAAGGCTCTCATCCGCAAAATCGGTGAAATCCGTGAGGGGATTGAAAAACAATAAGTTATCTTCATAAGGCGCAAATATTTTTGCTAGCCCGCTGCATATCCAGTACCTCCGAAGAGGTACTGCAATACCTCCTGGGCGGTACTCGAGTACCTCTTAGGAGGTACTGGGGCGGAAGAAGGCTTGCTGCCTTCAGCGGCGAAGATAAAGGACGGCACTTTGCTAATGTACAAATCAAACGTCTTCTATCTCCTTCTATCTCCACCCATCCTCTTGTATAAGGCAAAAGAAAAAATGGGAAAAAGTTTGGCAGTGTGAAAAAAAGTCAATAAATTTGCCGCTGAATGACTCCCTGCGGGTCATTGCGGCATCCGCTTGCGGTGTCGTGACATATCGGAAAATAGAAGCGTTATGCTCTTTCTTGCAAGGTGAAAACCTAGGAATTTTTCAATCATTGCAGAAATGTTTGAGACGGCTCGCGTGCCAACAAAAGGCCTCTCGAAACAACAGAAGTGGACATAGCGGCTTCACGTGTTATTGCGTGGAACTGCTTTATCGTATCCATCTTTGTTGTTTCGGGCTATTCCTAGGGCCTTCACCTTGAAGATGCGGACATACAGTTCCACGCTTCTTGTATCATATAACCACCTTTGTATGGAACAGCAGAGGTCTTAACCTTGTCTATGAAAAAAGACATTTTTAAATCTGTGATGCTGGCATTGTGCATGCTGGTATCGTTTTATGCGAATGCTCATGGCTTTGAGGTAGATGGGATTTATTACAATATTCTTACAACGACAGAAGTCGAAGTCACATTTAAAGGTTCTTATTCTTCCGAATTTTCTGAATATAAAGGAAAGGTAGAGATTCCTGAAAGTATTTCCTATGATGGTAGCACCTATTCTGTGACAAGCATTGGATACTCTGCATTCTATTACAGTTCTGGACTTACCAGCATCACCATTCCAAATTCCGTGACAAGCATTGGAAACTCTGCATTCTATGGCTGTAGCGGTCTTACCTGCATCACCATCCCAAATTCCGTGACAAGCATTGGCACCTGGGCATTCTATGGCTGTAAAGGACTTAAAAACGTCATTAACTGCTCCTCCCTTGACATTTCTGCAGGTTCTTCACTCCATGGATATGTTGCTTATTATGCTGACAAGGTGATAACTGACGATGAACAAATAGGAGATTTTATTTTTAAGGATATGGAATTGGTAGCATACACGGGAAATGATAAAGACGTAAAACTGCCAGATAATTACTATGGAGGAAACTACACTATTGGAGAGTTTGCATTCAAAGGCTGTACAGGACTTACCAGCATCACCATTCCAAATTCCGTGACAAGCATTGGATACTCTGCATTCGAAGGCTGTAAAGGCCTTACCAGCATCACCATCCCAAATTCAGTGACAAGCATTGGCACCTGTGCATTCTATGGCTGTGAAGGACTTAAAACCGTCATTAACTGCTCCTCCCTTGACATTTCTGCAGGTTCTTCACTCCATGGATAT
>JAUMXY010000029.1 GCA_030528885.1 Bacteroidales bacterium
CCTCCGGATAGGTCAGAGTCTTACCTCTGGACAGGTGAGACTCTCACCACTTTTGGGGCAAAAAAAGAGGGGTTTTACAGCAATGATAAAATGACATGAGAAACAAGGTTCGGTCAAGGGGAAGATGAATTAAAAAGGTGGAACCTAGATAGGCTCCACCTTTTTAGACAACTTTTCTGTTTTTAATTATTGGGACGTATATATATAGCTTTGGGAGCAAGAGTGTTTCCTCCCCAATAAACATCATTTTTACCTGATAGTATTGACGCATCTATTACAAATGATAGTTGACGGGTAGTCTCATCCCATACACACTTTTCACCATTAAATGAGGTATTGCTTCCTTCTGGCTTTATTGTAACCGTATTGGCGTTCCATTTATGTCCATAAAAGAAGTCATTAATTCCATAAATACCAGAATAATCAAAAACCAAAACAGCACCTTCTGTAGCATAATTAGGCAAAACAGCCTCAATATCAGCGAAAGGAACATACCACCATGTTTTTCCTTCTTTTGCAATATTATAAGTATCAGGAAGGGGATTCGCTAATTTAAGTTCTAATTGTACTAATTGGCTACCCGCATTGCTCTCATTATTATTGGTGTCATCAGAGCCTGCATTGCCGCCCGAACCACCAGTATCACCGGAGTTATTGTCATCAGAGTTGTTGTCATCCGAACCGCCAGTATCGCCAGAGCCTTCATTACCCGTATTGCTGTTATCTTCTCCACCAGAGACGTTGGTGCTTCCGCCCTTTGGACGATTCACGGTATTGGTTGTAACCCAAGTTCTTGCCCAATCCGTCCAACTCTTGTCCTGCACCCAATCGGTAAATTCAGGATAAGCATCAGTGATAGCGACATTCTCGCGCGGCCACTCCCATTCGCCCGGCAGCAAGATAATCTGCGGAGCTGTGCTGCTCATGTTGGGAGCCGTCACAAAGTGAGAAGTACCATTGTCACCAACCACTTTCACTCTGAAGTTGTTCTTGATGTCATTGATGTTTGTTGTTGCCGTGATAGTTAGGTCGGGGATGACCAACTCGACAGACGGTGTTGTAACCTGTGCCCCAACATTTACCTGATGATAGAGGTTGTTGCCTACAGGCTGCTGGCCAAACAGTTGATGAACATTGCCCAGACATTTCTCATTATAATACAGTTCAACAGGAAGCGTACCACCGGCAGCCAAGAGGCGCACCTTTCCTGCCACAAACTCCTTTGTTGTAGTAGAAGAAGAAACACCGTTCTCTGTCGTTGTTGTAGTGGTAGTCTTATATTCCTTATACACTTCCCACACCACATCATTGAAGTCATAGTCAAACAAGCCGCCAAGGTCTTCACAAGCAAAAATCCAAGACTCGCTTTCATTGTTGGTAGCAACTTCCACTTCCACCAATTCCTGATCGGCTTCAAACTCACCTTCAAGCCAGAAGACAACATCGTTCAAGTCTTCATCACGACCGCCATCCTCAAATCCAAGAGCCGTAATGCCATCTGCTTCCCAAGCAACAGCCTTTACCGCACCAAGGGGAGCCTTACCTTGCTGATACGTGAGGGAACTTGTATTACTATAATAATGTCCAATACGTGCATTCAGTTCAGGAAGAGAATAATTAAAATCACCTATAGCATAACCAGCCATGGTGTCAGAGCCTGGTGTGGCATCACTTGGACTAATAAAAAATACAATGTGATAACCTTCCGGGAACTCGTATGTAGCCGTCTGGTCATGATTTTCTCCAAAGAAAACAAGTTTGTATTTGGTACCATACACTTTTGTTTCAGGATCTTTACCATATAATGTTTTATATTCTTCAGACCAATTAGAAAGCTCCATATTCCAAACAGCCTTCCCCGAATTAGCCCAACCTTCAAAATAAATATTTGCCTGAGGGGTAGCATTGTCCATTAATACATAATGTGGCTGTTTCAAAGGGTCCTGTCCTTCTTTATAATAAACATATCCAAACTGGTCATAAAGACCTGTCGCACCATAAATAAACGGCAGTTCTATCTCACCGCCTTTTGTCGTAACCGAAAAACCAGACTCTATCTTTTGAAGAATTTCTAATTGTTCATCAAAAGTCGAACCATAAAGCACTGTTTTCTGCTGATCAAAATAATATACTGATTCTTTAAAAAATCCTCCATATCCAAATAGCTGTGCTCCAACAGAAAGAGTCCATGGGTCAGCCGCCCATTTCTCTACACCATTGAGGTAAGTGAGATTTATATAGAAAGATTTATCTATAACTTCTTGCTGCAAAGAAACTTTGGTTAAATCAACTGTTGCATTAGTGAAATCCAAATGAGTAGGAATGACACAATTTAAGAAAGGCCCATTGGATTCTTGGTAATTCGCTGGTTCATTTTTTTCCAGCATATCCACTAATGATTCCCAAGAATAAAATTTATCATCATATACTATTGTGTTAGCCGTTATCGGACGAGCAACAGACTCATTAACAGTAGCATTATCAAAATTCAATTCGTTGTCAACAACAGTAATGCCATTGAAAAGATTTCCACAATAATATTGCGCACCCAAACCGTAAGTTTCCTTTACAAACTGCTTTAATTCATCTAAAGAAAAGATGGTTTTTATATTTTGATTGTCTTTATTATAAACATGATAATAACCTTCTTTTTCTGCAACATAAGTATTTGACTCATTAAGTGTTGCGTTAGAGAAATCCCATGCTGCTGGCACTATACAGTCTGCATTAAAAGGAGCATAATAGCTTTGATTAAGATTAGGATTATTAGTAGCCCATTCTCGCAACTCTTCTAAAGTGTAATATGAGCCATTATAGTAATATTTTTCTCCTAACGACTCTGATTCAGCAACCTTAATCAAATTTTCTTGTACTCGCCCTTTCGTCACATTGCTTGCCGCACGTGTTGCAAGAGCCTTTGCCTCCTTTTTCTTTACCGGCTTGTCGTTGATGCTGACAGCGTTGTCTTTAAGATCGTAGTATCCCTGCACAACAGCCTTGCCTTGCGCGTCTCGCACAATGGCATAAACCTGTTCGGTGCCATCCACCACGTTGAAAGCCAAAGCGGAGCCGCCAAGCTTGGTGCTGAGAAGAAGCTTGGAGGTAGCAATAGCGGGCGCTCCTGAATAAATCTCAAGGTAACTGCCAGAAACGGCGGTGTTCACCTTCACTACATTTGCCATCGACCAATCTTGCTTGGGGTCTGCCAAACCGAAGATGGACTCGAAGTCTTTGCCAAACTCGATGTCTTTCTCTGTAAAGCCATTGTCATAATCAGAACAGCCAGAAACAGAGAACATAAGTGCTGCCATGCCAACAGCAAGCACCAGGTTAAAAAGATTCCTTTTCATAGTCTGCTAATCTTTTTTCTAACAATATGTTTTTCTATACAGGTAACATTAGGGGTCTTCTCCCGGTCAAGGAAGAGGGCGGCTACATGTGTGCCTTCATGCAAAGATATGATTATTTTCCCTCACGATGAACTTTTTTGATAAAAAAATACATTTCCACCTTAATAAAGAGACAAAAAAGGAGCATTTTACCATCAATATAGAAAAAAAGTGCTAAATTTGCAAGTCAGTACCATTACACGCGCTATCATATCAAGAATATGATTTCGTGTTGGTTGTAACAACAGAAAAAGTTTAATCCGATGGAAATAGCATTCATTACAGGACAGGTGGCAGCAGGAGCGACAGGAGAATCGGTGCTGCACATCTCTATGTGGGCGGCATTGTTTTGTGTGCTGCTGATAATATTTGGCATGTATTTCGTTTGCCGGCTGATTATCAGGCGAGAGCATAAGAAGCTGGAAGAAAGGCTGAGGAAACAAGAACGGAAGCAGGAAGAGGAACTGAAAGAGCAGAAGCTGCAGACACTGACCAGGGTGAGCCGAGAACTGCAAACGCCCATAGCCATGATTATCGCGCCTCTGCAGCAGATGGCCAACGAGCCTTTCTCGGACGATGTGCGTCTGAGGGTGCAGATTGTGCTGAGAAACGCGCAGGTCATGCTGCACCAAATCAATATGCTTCCGATTGACACGAAGGCAAGCGTGATGCCGCTGGAGACGACTTTGCCGCAGATGCCGATGAGCGTTGAGACGAAACCTGTACAACCTGTCACGCCATCGCCTGCTCCAACACCTGCAGCAGAAACACACGCTACGTCAGGTGTTGATGACAGCAACGCCGCTAAGGTGGCTTTGGCTAACGAAGCTCTGAGTGACGAAGATCTGAACGAGAAGAATCACCAGTTTACGATGCTGGTTGTGGACGACAGCGCTGACATGTGCCGTTTTGTACGCGACTACTTCCGTGGCGAATACAACGTGATTACTGCTGCCGACGGCGAACAGGCGGTCAAGCAGTTGCAGGACAACGATAACATCGACCTCGTGGTCAGCGACGTGACGATGCCTAAGATGGACGGACTGGAGTTGTGCCGCTATGTGAAGACAAACCTGAGGTGGTCGCACATTCCTGTCATTCTGCTGACGGGAAGAACCAGCGAGGAGATGGAGATGGAAGGTCTGAAGCTGGGCGCTGACGACTACATCACGAAGCCTTTCAACGTGGAGATGCTTCGCCTGAGAGTGAAGAAGCTGATCGAGAAGAAAGAAAACCGCCAGAAGCAATTCCGCGAGAAGATTGATGTTGCCCCAAGCGAAATCACCATCACTTCGGTGGACGAGGAGTTCATCCAGAAGGCACTGAAGATTTGCGAGGAGCATATCTCTGACACGGAATTCTCGGTAGAGGTGTTAGGTCAAGAACTTTCGCTGAGCCGCACCTATCTGTACAAGAAGCTCATCAATATCACAGGCAAGGGGCCTGCTGAATTCATACGCACCATCCGCATGAAGCGTGCCAAGCAATACCTGGAAAGCGGGCAAATGCAGATTACAGAGATATCGGCAGCCTTAGGTTATAACAGTCCGAAGCGCCTCACAGAGAACTTCAAGGCTGAATATGGCATGTCGCCATCGGAATACCTGAAGAAAATCAAGAACGAGAGAAACGGAAAACTGAAGATTTAAGCCTTATATAAAGATTTCACACATACAGATACAGAACAATGAAAGAGCTAAAGGATATCAAGATTGCAGTAGCAGGAACTGGATATGTAGGACTCAGTATCGCCACTTTGCTGGCACAGCACCATCAGGTGGTGGCTGTGGATGTCGTGCCTGAAAAGGTTGACATGATTAACAATAAGAAGTCGCCCATTCAAGACGAATACATCGAGAAGTTTCTGTCTGAGAAGGAGCTGAATCTCACTGCCACTCTGGACGGGAAGGCGGCTTATGCCGATGCTGACTTCGTCGTGATTGCAGCACCGACTAACTACGACCCTGTGAAGAATTACTTTGACACGTCGCACGTAGAGGAAGTCATTGACTTAGTGCTGGAAGTGAATCCTAATGCCGTGATGGTCATCAAGTCCACCATTCCTGTAGGCTATACGGAAGGACTGTACAATAAGTACGGCTATGCGATGAAACTGCTCTTCTCGCCTGAGTTCTTGCGCGAAAGCAAAGCGCTGTATGACAATCTTTATCCCTCACGCATCATTGTCGGTTCGCCCAAGCGCATTGAAGTGAAGAATGCAGAAGAGCTGCAGGAAGCTGCTGCCACCTTTGCGGCACTGCTTCAGGAAGGCGCCATCAAGGAGGACATTGAAGTGCTGCACATGGGGCTGACAGAGGCAGAAGCGGTTAAGCTGTTTGCCAACACTTATCTGGCATTGCGCGTTTCCTACTTCAATGAACTGGACACCTATGCTGAGGTGAAGGGGCTGGACGCGCAAGCCATCATCCAAGGAGTCGGCCTCGACCCGCGCATCGGCACCCACTACAACAATCCTTCATTTGGCTATGGAGGCTATTGTCTCCCTAAAGACACCAAGCAGCTTTTGGCGAACTATCAGGATGTGCCACAGCAAATGATGACCGCCATAGTTGAAAGTAACCGTACCCGCAAAGACTTCATCGCAGACCGCGTGCTGCAGATGGCTGGATACTACAGTTACACCAACCGCATACGTTGGAACGAGGAAGTGGAGAAAGACGTGGTCATTGGCGTATTCCGCCTCACGATGAAGAGCAATTCTGACAATTTCCGCCAGTCATCCATCCAAGGCATTATGAAGCGTATCAAGGCAAAAGGCGCTACGGTCATCATCTACGAACCCACCCTGCCCGACGGAACAACCTTCTTCGGATCTAAGGTTGTCAACAACCTGGAAGAGTTCAAGAGCAAGGCTCAAGCCATCATCGCCAACCGCTACGACAGCTGTCTGGACAGCGTGCAGGAGAAGGTTTACACGCGTGACATCTTCAGAAGAGACTGATGAACTTTTCCTATAGACACATCTAACCATCTATAAACCGCAAACGAACAAAGCCTAATGAGAAAACTTTTATTCCTTGCACTCGTGCTGAGCGCATGCCAGTTGGTATGGGCTGAAGACTTTGAACTGCGACTGCTTAACCATTGGGACAACCCCAACGGCACCATTGAACGAGGGTATGCAGGAAGGTCTATCTGGAAGTGGGAAGAGATTCCCGCCAACAAAAAGAAAATGCCAAAAGCACTGAGACTGCGCTACGAAGAGTACGGCCGCATCAACCAAGAATATGGCATCAACGGAACCGTGCTGAACAACGTGAACGCCAAGCCCATGATGCTGACAAGCGACATGCTGAAGAAAACAGCAAAGATTGCAGATATCTTGCGCCCCTACGGCATCAAGGTGTACCTGTCCATCAATTTCGCCTCGCCCAAAGCATTGGAAGAAGTGGAGACAGCCGACCCGCTGAATGCCGATGTGCAGGAATGGTGGGCTAAGAAAGCTAAGGAAATTTACAAGCTGATTCCTGACTTCGGCGGTTTCTTGGTGAAGGCCAACAGCGAGGGAGAGCCTGGACCTATGGACTACGGCAGAACCCATGTGGACGGAGCCAACATGCTTGCCAAGGCACTGAAGCCTTATGGCGGCATCGTCATGTGGCGTGCCTTTGTCTATTCAGCAAAGGGAGGAGACCGTGCCAATCAGGCGTATGAAGAGTTCATCAACTTCGATGGCCAGTTTGCCGACAACGTCATCATACAAATCAAGAACGGACCTATCGACTTCCAGCCCCGCGAACCCGTATCACCGCTGTTCTTTGCGCTGAAGAAGACCAAGATGATGGTAGAGTTCCAAATCACTCAGGAATACACAGGCGGCAGCATCCAGACCTGCTTCCTTGCCCCCATGTGGCGAGAATTCTTCGACACGCTCGACATGGTGGCAGACCGCCAGAAACTCGTGGGAGTGGCTGGTGTGGCAAACATCGGAGATGCCGACAACTGGACAGCCAACGACCTTGCCATGGCTAACTGGTACGCTTTCGGCAGATTAGCCAATGACACCAAGGCTTCATCCAAGGAGATAGCAGAAGAATTCCTGAAGAAGAACTACAGCACCGACGAGCGTTTCGTGCGCCCTATGACCCAGTTGCTCCTGAAGAGCCGCGAGGCTGTGGTGGACTACATGATGCCGCTCGGATTGCACCACATCTTTGCAGGAGGGCATCACTATGGACCGGAACCTTGGTGCGACCCCAAAGGTTGGCGCGAAGACTGGCTGCCCAAGTTCTACCATCGTGCCGACACCATCGGACTGGGCTTTAACCGCACAGACCACACAGAGCCATGCCTGGCTGGCAACGAAGGCTCCAACAACGTAGGTCAATACCCGGAACCTCTGCGCAGCATGTACAACAATATCAAAACTTGCCCGGAAAACCTGTTGCTGTGGTTCCACCACGCATCATGGGACTACACCATGAGCAACGGTCTGTCCATGTGGGACAATCTCTGCTACACCTACGACCGCGGAGTGCGCCAAGCTGCCGAGTTTGTGAAGACATGGGAAGCTGCCAAGCCCTATGTGGACAGCACACGCTACGAACGCCAGCTGAAACGTTTCCAGCGTCAGGCAAGAGACGCACAATGGTGGCGCGATGCCTGCCTCCTCTACTTCCAGCAGTTCTCAGGCCAACCGCTGCCCCCCGACAGCCCAGCCCCTCAGTTCAAGCTGCAAGACCTGATGAACTACACTCTGCACATCGACAACTACACAGCCGCGCCAATGGACAAACTTCCATAACGCCAAGCGGCCAGAGGCAGCACAGCCTCGCCGCTCCCCAGAAGACAAAACAATGCAGGAGGCATCCCCATATTGGCATGCCTCCTGCATTCTCTTTATGCCGCGACAGATGCAGAAACTCAACGGCAAAAGCCTCACCGCATGAGAACCCGCAACCGTTCAAGCTATCTCACAAACAGTTTTTTCACTTGTCCGTTGCTATACTTCACAATGTTCAAGCCCTTCTCCAAAGCAGGCATCTCCACACCTGTCAGCGAATAGACAGCCACAATCCTTCCATTCCCTGTCAGCACCTTGTCAATAGCATCAGCCACAGGGTCTCCCCCATTGATGTCCAGCGTCACCGTGCCGTCCTCGTGCTCAACGATATTGCTGACGGTCGTGCCCCAGTCGCCACCCGTAAACACCGCATACGAAGACATCTCCGTCACGTTCGCGCTGCCAGGATAGAGGTCTGCACGCAGCGACAGCGCCCAGTCCTCCAACGCCGAAGTCAAGTTCGGATAAAGCACCTTGTCAGCAGGCACAATCGTCATGCGCTGATGGTCAGCATTAGCGTTCACCCTATTGCCGCTCCACGCACTCCTCGTATAGTCCACATGCGTAATCTGCAAGCCATGCACGGTCTCATACTTCGACACCATCGACGATGCAGCATGCCCCAGATACTTGTCAAAGCCCACATTCTGCCTGTTCTCCAAGATAAAGTACTCATCAGGATTCTCCTTATTCACAATCTTATAGCCCACGCCCTTCTCCTCTATAGGCAGGAGCGTCAGGCTGCACGCCGTGTCAGGACTCAGCTCCACCAGCTTCTTCCATCCCATGAAGTCACGCTCATACGCCGACATGCAGCAAGGCTGGTAGCCGTTAATCTGGTAGCATCCCGAATCCATAATGTCCAGATAGTCCAAACCGAAAGCATCGCCCACCGTATCATAAAAGTCAGGCAAGCCCAACGCATGGCTCAGCTCATGCACCATCGCCCCAATGCCATCCTGCTTACCCTTAAACAGCTCGTTCGTGCAGCCAAAAGCCGCAAACGTGATGGTCTTGTCATCATACTGCACAGAGGTAGAGTTCACGCTCTCCTTCGGCCAGATAGTATCATCATCATCAGAGGCATTCTGTCCCTCGCCGGCATAGATGAAGAACACAAAGTCCACCACCCCATCGCCATTGTTGTCAAAGTCACTCCAGTCCGCCAGCTGCTGCGCCGCCAGCTTGCATGCCTCCGAATAGAAGTAATCTATGTTGACATCCTTGCGCACAGCACCATCCTCGCCATAGTACTTATAGCTCTTCGATAAAGTGACAGGACCCACCACCTCAAACTCAGGCGTAAACTGCCCGTCCGACTGCTGGCGGAAATACTCCTTCACCGAGCCAAACGACGACGGGTTGCCCGGATGCACCCCCTCGCCAGCATTGAAGAAATCCCCATACACAGCCCTCGCCTTCACACTGTCCTCTGCCACCGTAAACTTCAGGTCGTCAAACTGCACCAGCACCACAGGCACCCTCGGGCTACCCATGCACGCCAGCGGCGCCTCGGCAGCCACACCCAGCGCACGCTGCTTAGCAGCCACCACGCCGTCCGCACTACCTGTCACATTCTCTATACGCCCACGCCTCCACGAAGAGCCCTGAGCCATCGCCGATACAGCCACCACCACAGCAGCCATCGTCATCAAACATTTTCTTATTGCCATACTATGATAAAAAAATAATTACCCATTCAACCGCTGCCGCACCGCCTCAAACAGCAGCACCGCCGCACTTACCGACACATTCAGCGAGTCCACCCTTCCCAGCATCGGAATGCGGATATGCGCATCCGCTGCCCTGCGCCACCTGTCCGTCAGCCCTGTCGCCTCCGTGCCCATCACAATTGCCGTCCCACGCTTCATGTCCACATCATAATACACGTCCGAGTCCTGCAACTGCGCCGTCAAGATACTAATGCCCTGTTCCTTCAGAAACGCAATGCACTCCTCCGAATCACACGCCACACAAGGCACCCTAAAGCGCGCGCCCACCGAACTGCGAATCAGATTCGGATTGTAGAGGTCTGTCAACTCATCACACACCACCACTGCATCCGCGCCAGCCGCCTCCGCACTCCGCAAGATAGCTCCCACGTTGCCAGGCTTCTCTACGCCCTCCAGCACCACCAGCAGCGGATGCTCACCCAGCTGCAAGTCCTGCAAACCCATCCTCACCCCTCTCACCACAGCTATCACCCCCTCCGTGCCGCCACGATACGCCATTTTGCCATACACGCCAGCCGTCACCTCCACCATGCCCCTCACAGGCACCACCCCTTCTAGCAAGCTCCACGCCTCAGGCGCATCACCCACAATCTCAGGACACACAAACAGCGAGTCCACCGCCATGCCAGCCTCCACACAGTGCTGCAGCTCTCTCATCCCCTCCACAACAAACAGCCCCGTCTTCCTGCGCTCCGCTGCCTTCTGCTGCAACGCCAGCACACCTTTCACCCTCGCATTCTGCGCACTAGATATGATGTCTTTATCCATAAATCCTACATTCATAGCTGCAAAGATAGTGCAAATCGAAGACAGAACAAAATAAACATGTTTATTTTTTATGTTGAGATGAAGCCTATCTTATCTAAAGATAACACACAATCTGACTAAACGAACAGAGAACAAATATTTTTCAGAGAAAGGAAAGAGAGAACAAAAAGAGCCGATGCGCAATGCACCGGCTCCTATCATGTCCGTCCTCAATGCCGACAGACTTTAGTCCATAACAGGACGAATTGTGAGACCTCCCGAACGCATTGTTTTCCACTTATCCACCGTAAAAGACCTATCATCAAAATAGAAATAGGATGCATCAGTAGATGACCAATAACAACCCCTATAACTATTATCGTTAGAAAGCCCTATTCCCAATCGGTAGCCTGTAGCAGGAAGAAATATACTATTCCCATTCCCTTTGATAAGATAGCCTAATACCCCATTATATTCTGTCCAAGTCCAATCACACTTCTCCCGTAATTCCTTAAATTCCTCTAATGTAGGCATTCGCCATTTCCCTCCCCAATTTAATCGAGCCGCATCGTATTTTTCAACACCACTAATATCAGAAGTGCCCAAATCATCATCAAAAGGAACTATATCAATATACCCTTTTTCACTATCATAATATTTATATGATACCTCTTTATACATATTTTTCTCTTCCGTCTCTCCCCATGAAAAATAACCACCAGGCTCCTCTGGAGAAGTTGCCCCCACATTCCAACTTGCCCACTTAACACTTAAACCTAAATCAACAGCATCAGATGGCTGGGAGTGAACGGCTGTTGTAAAACTATAAACTTTCCCATAAACATAATTGCCATTCTTTTTTAAGAAAGAACGATAATAGTAAGTCGTACCACTTGATAGTCCTTCTAGAGAAACAGAAAATTTTCCAACTTTCAATGGAACATCCGAAAAAACAACGGTTGAATTATCTGCAACAGGATTGTCTTTAGTATTATAACAAACGCCCACGGAAAAAGGCTCTGAATTATTTTCAAAATCCACATGACCTGAAAGCACCGCACTTTTTGTTGTAATGGAGGTGGCTGCCCCTGTCTTTATTCCATTTCCTTCTGAAAAAACAGGACGAACTGGACAGCCATAGCAACGAGGAGCATTATCACTAAGAAGAGTACCTTTTAAGCTGTAAGCGTGATTACTATCGCCATTAACTAATGATGTAGAGAAATAGAAAACTGAATTCCCAACATTTTGGATATCCTCCTCATAACGACAACCTGCTGCAGGAAGAAAGATACTATTACCATTAGGTCCTGTGACAAGCTGGCCACTAGTTCCATTATAATCGGTAATATATTCCCATTTACAAATGGACATAAGTTCTCTAAACTCTTCCTCTGTAGGCATACGCCAACCTCCACCCCACATTGTATACGCTACATCATCGGACAACTCAAGAACGCCTTTATTATCAACTATTCCAAACCAATCATCTTCACAATATTTAGTAAGTGAACCATCTTTGTACCATTTATAATTTTCCCAATCATATACACTTTTCTCCTCCATCTCGCCCCAAGCATAATATCTCCCATAACCTTCTGGTGAATTTGCCCCAACATTCCAGCTAGCCCAGTTAACACTTAGACCCAAATCAACAATTTCTGCTACAGGAAAATCTGTTGGCCTAAAATCTTCATCAACACTCTTATCCGAGAACACAATACTATCTACATCAGTATGAAAAAAATCATAACGTGAACCATCTTTGGTATAAACTTGGAATCCTTGAGCACAGAGATTCAGACAGAAAAAACAAGCCATTAAAAAAGCTGATTTTCGATTGATTGTTAAATTTTTCATCTCTTTATTAATATTTTATGTACTATACTTTTCGTTTTTACTATATAAACTCCTGCAGAAAGAGAGCTAATAGAGATAGAAGAGGAACCATCGGATGCTATGTTGCATACAACTTCTTGGCGACCATCTATATTATAAATTGAAACCTTTTCATTTGGACTAAAATCATTGAAAATAAGAGTTTTATCTTGCTGTTGAATCTTACCTGCTGGGGAAGAAACTTCATCAACACGTGAAACCTTGCTTGTTCCAAATGTAAACTTATGAAGGTCCGCCAATGGGTAATTAATAGAAATATCTTCCGTTGTAATTACAAGATTATCCCCAGAATATGTTACCACAGGTCTCTCGTTTAAGCCATAAATTATCTTTTCTCCATTGTGTGTCCAAACTTCTAATGTAACCACAATTGCCTCTTCTGCTCTTATTGCTAACGAGAAACTTAGCAAAAAACAGAGGAAAACACATGTTTGACGAAAACTTTTCATTCTAATTAAATTATTAAGGTTATTAAGGTTAAAAAACATCATTATTAGATACAAATCTATAGATTTTTTAGAACATCTTTTCTTTTAGAATGATTAAAAATTGTTAAATACAGAAAAACAAGTAAAAAAGGAGGGTTGGGTTCTTACAATTAGTCTTTTCAATTTAAATTGTCTCCGCTATTATAATGTGGCTGGCTTGCTCATGCTGTTTCCACTGTCAAAGGATGGGGAATGCAACAAAAAATGTTTATTTGCAAAGTGGAAATTGCAATTGGAGGTGCCATACATGGTGCAAATGATTTCTGTCAACCCAACCACTTTTTCACCTCTTGGCGAAGGGGTGAAAATGGGCTTTTTCCACACCTCATTTTTATGCCTGCTCAGTCCCCAAAATCGGTGAGAGTCTCACCGACACAGAGGTAAGAGTCTCACCGATTCATAGGTGAGAGTCTCACCACTTTGGGGGTGATTGGTGCAAGGTGAAAAGGGGAGTTGTTTCTATGCAACAAATGCTTGCTTTTTGGTAACATACGACCTTTTTCCCGACTTCAACGGATGGGTGTTCGGAGAAAAAGATTTATATTTGCAGAAAATCCATTAAATCTGCATGACAATGAAGAAGATTCTTTTGCTGACCACAATGCTGGTTGCCTGCACGCTGTTGCAGGCGCAAGAAGGGCGGCTGCAGATGCCTCAGTTCTTTGCTGACGGCATGGTGATGCAGCGCGACGTGAAAATTCCCGTATGGGGCAAGGGCTTGGCAGGCGAGGAGGTTGCCGTTTCGCTGAATGGCAAGACGGCGAAGACGAAGGTGAAGGCTGATGGCTCTTGGAAGGTGTATCTCCCTAAGATGAGGGCAGGAGGCCCTTACACGCTGGAGGTGCTGTCGACGAGAGGGAGCGATGTCTATCGCCAGAAGATTGAAAATGTGCTGGTTGGCGATGTATTTCTCTGTTCGGGACAGTCAAACATGGAACTTCCCATTCGCCGCTGCATGGATGCGGTGGCACAGGAGGTGAAGAACTATACCAACGACCGGATTCGTTATCTGAAGTTTCCTCATCAGTTCAACTATGTGCGCCCCAACGACGACGTGAAGGCGCTTCCATGGCAGAGTATCACGCCTGAGAACTGCGCCGAGGTGAGCGGCATCTGCTACTTCATGGCGCGCGAGCTGCAGGCGAAGCATGGTGTACCTATCGGCATCATCAATTCGGCTGTGGGCGGCACGCAAGTGCAGGCTTGGATGCCCGGCAAGACGCTGGCTGCCTTTGACGGCTATGCGGAGGAGCTGGCCAAGCAGAAGTATCATCAGGAGAACTGGGTGGACTCTGTGCGCGCTGCTGAGAACAGGGCTGGACAGGAGTGGGAACGCCAGATGATGGCGAACGACACGGTGGCGAACCGCTGGAAGGCTGAGGGCTATTCCTTTGCAGGATGGAAGACGGTGGATATGTTCTCCAACTGGAGCGGCGGCAAGAACGGCTCATACTGGTTCCACACAACGGTGACACTGCCTAAGGAACTGGCTGGGAAGCGCGGCGTGCTGCGTTTCGGAGCGATGAAGGATGCAGACACCATCTATGTGAACGGCCAGTATGTGGGCAACACAACCTATGAGTACCCTCCCCGCGTGTATGGAGTGAAGGAGGGTGTGCTGCGCGAGGGCGAGAACGAGATTGTGGTGCACCTGATGTCGCAGAGCGGCATGGCAAACTTCACACGCGGCAAGCTGTATCAGCTGGAGGTAGGCGAACTGGTGTTCCCCATCGCAACCGAGCTACAGATGGCAGTGGGCAGCACCATGCCTCGCAAACCTGCCAGCACCTACTTTGTCGATACGCCAACAGGACTCTACAATGCGATGATTGCGCCGCTGCAGGATTTCCCTGTGAAGGGCATGCTGTGGTATCAGGGCGAGTCGAACGTAGGACAGCCTGCTACGTATGCCGCCCTGCTCGAGGCGATGGTGGGCGCATGGCGCAAGCAGTTCAAGAGCAAGTTCCCTGTCGTCATCATGCAGCTGCCTGGCTATATGTCTAAGCATGAGCAGCCAGTGGAGACGGGGTGGACGCGCATACGCCACCAGCAGTATCTGGCAGCACATAACATCAAGAATGCCGCATTGGCTCCAACTATCGACACAGGCGAATACAATGACATTCATCCGCAGGACAAGCTGACGGCTGGCAAGCGTGCAGCGCAGCAAATGAGCAAGCTGGCATACGATGACGACAGCGACGCTTGCGATGTGCCGATGCCTGAAACAGCGCAAGTGAAGGACGGAAAGGTGCTCATCGACTTCGACGGCGAAGCAGATGGACTGAGGGTGAAAGGCAAGCAGCTGAAGGATTTTGCCGTGCTGGTGAATGGCAAATACCAGTGGGCAGAAGCGTCTATCGTTGACGACGACATGGTTGAGGTGGCGCTGCCTCGCGGTGTGAAGGCTACCACTGTCCGCTATTGTTGGGACGACTACCCTGAACCTTCGCTTTTCAACTCCGAAGGGGTGCCAGCTCCTCAGTTTGAGATACAAGCGAAATAAAGGAACTGAAAGTTGACAGAAAACAAGATGAGGGATGTGCCAATCAGACACATCCCTCATCTTTATTATTTATAGGTTTTTCTGTAAGATTCCTCAAATAGCTGTCGAACTCGCTCAGCACTCGGCGTGTGGCTTCTTCCACATTGGCGACTCGCCCTAAGTCGTGGCGCAGGCACAGGGAGTGCACGTCGGTGGCGCTGCCCCAAGCTATCCAGATTTCGACGGGATGCCCCTCCCATGCTTCGGCATAGCCTGTGGAGGCAAGGGCATAGTCGGTGTGGAAGAGGGCGCAAGCGCCTCGCACCATCTGTTCTGCCACTTGCCGGGATACGACGCCATAAGTGCTTATCATTTGGGGTGTAACTCCCAAGAACTGCTCTTTCACGTCGTTCTGGTAGGCTACGAGGCTGCCCCGAAAGTAGCGGCTGGCTCCGCTGCGGGCTGTGATGGCGGCGGCTATTCTGCCGCCTGTGCAGGATTCGGCTGTGGAGAGGGTCATGGGCTTCTTAGTTGCTGAGGGGGGAGTTGAGCAGGGCGGCGAGGGCAACGAGGGCTGCATTCCAGTTGATGGCTATCTCGTTGCTGGCATAGCTGTTCTGATTGTCCATGTAAGACTCGTCGGCAAAGTGGCTGTCGTAGGTGAGGTTCTCTCCTTTGTCTTGCTGACCGGGGTTGGGTCCTCCTGCCAAGAATCCAGGCAGTGCACCCTCGGAGGTAGCGGCAAGACGGTGGTGAGGATGAAGGGGAGATTTTGTACCAAAGCCTGTCACGTAGCAGTAGCCTGTGGCGTTCTGTCCCAGCAGGTAGTTCATGCACTGGAGTGCTGCTTCCCGATAGGCGGGGTTTCCGGTCAATAGACAGGCATACATCATCTCTGCTCCGCGCCACGCTACGGACTCGGCATTGCAGCCCCAATAGAAATCTCGTGCCGCATTGCCGCAGGGTGATTGGAAACAGGATGTTTCAACCTGCTGCAAGAAGGTGTCGAGATGTGCCAGCAGCTTGCCCTTGATGGCAGCTGCTACTGCTCTGTCGGCATCGGCGAGGGGCTTTATGAACAGCCACTCCAGCATGCCCAGCTCCGCCACGTTTCCCCATGAGGCGGAGGTGTATGCCTGGGGCATGTGCTGCAGGGCATCTTCACGGTAGGCAGGATTGCCCGTGGCGAAGTACAGTTCTGTGGCAGCCCAGAAGAATTCGTCACTGAAACGTCGATCGCCATACTCGCCTGTCACGACATCGGGGTCGTATTGCCCGTTGATGACGTGCTGGCTATAGAACACATTGGGGTTGGACTTGGCCCACGCATAGGCTTTTTCTGCCTGCTGCAACGCTGCTGAGGAGAATCCGGGATAGGCCTTTTCGTATTTCTGATAGTAGCGTGACGCCATGGCCATGCTGGCTACGAAGTCCAACGTGGCGCTGGTTGACTTGGCTACGACGTAGCGCTGCTGACGGCACTCTGCAGGGGGGATGAATCCCTCGAAGTTGGGGGTGGTCAGCTTGTGGTACACGCCGCCATCCTGGTCCTGCATGGTGAGCATCCACTTCAGGTTGTAATGGAGTTCATCGAGCAGGTCGGGAACTCCGTTACTGCTCTCGGGGATATTTGTGTCGAGCCGCTTGAAGTAGCGCTCGCATCTGTCATACGCTCCCAGCATCACACCGATGGAGAAGGCAGAGTTGACAATGTACTTGTTGTAGTCGCCTGCATCATACCAGCCGCCGTTACTGCTGATGAGAGTGCCGGCTGGACGGTGAGAGGTGGCTGCGCTGGGATGGACGGCTACGGCGGTGTCGGGGTGGGCGGCTGGTCGTGCCCAACGCCCAGCATAGGCTTCTTCTATTGGCATGCCTGAACGCTGGTAGTAGAAGGCTTTGACGGCGGCTCGGGACAGGTCGGCAAAGGGGTGTTCGCATATCTTGACGTTCATCTTCTCCTGCCCGACCACCAGCAGATAGTCACCTTTCTTGCTGAACGGGGTGAAATCGACGATTTGGCGCACCTTGCCAGAGATGGCGGATGTGGCCTTGCGATGCGCCTTGCCGCGCCACACTTCTTTGCCTGTCTTCTGACAGAGAAGCACAGCTTCCGCCCAAGGGGCATCGGCTGCGCTTTCTATAGTGGCAGTCTTCTGAGCCTTGGGCTCGAAGCCGACCTGGTTGATGCGGATGCTGCCTGTCTGTGCCAGAGCTGAAAGTCCCCAAACAGACATCATGGATAGGATTACCGCCTTTTTCATTTGAGCTTCAATCCTGCAGCCTCTGCTATCTTGGCAGGTATTTCGGTATTGTCGATGCGATGGCAGAACTGCTCTGCGCCGACTCCGATGGCGAAGACGGGCACGTAGCCGTTGGAATGGCCTCCGCTGGTCCAGCCTACCATAGCGATTTCATTGAGTATCTCTTTGGCTACAGTGGCGAGGCGCTCGTCTTTCTGGTATTCGCTCTCGTCGAGGGCTGGCTCCTGATTAAGGAAGGTGGACTCGAAGGTGCGACGCAGGCGCGCTTCTTGACGCTCGTTGGGCTTGACGTCTCCGAAGAGTCCGAAGTGCTGCTTGAGGGCTTTCTGTGCCATTTCCCAAGTAACTTTGTTGGCGGTCTTGCGGCGCAACTCGTTGAGCTGTGCGCTGAGCTTGTTAACGCTCATGCGCTGGTATTTCAACACTTGCAGGTTCTGTGCATAAGCACCTGTACCCAGCGCGATGCCGCCTGTCTCGTGGTCGGCAGTGATGACGATGAGTGTCTCGTCGGGGTGCTGCTCGTAGAATTCGTAGGCTACGCGGATGGCGTTGTCGAAGTCAATGACTTCTTCAAAGGCTGTAGCAGCATCGTTGGCATGGCATGCCCAGTCTATCTTGCCGCCTTCGACCATGAGGAAGAAACCTTTGTCGTTATCCTTGCTAAGGAAGTTGATGCCTGCACGGGTGATGTCGGCAAGGGCGAGGTCGTTCTTTTCGCGGTCGATGGCATAGGGGATGGAGTTGCGGTCGCGGCGGCTGGCTTCTTCGCTCTGGAAGAGTATCATCTTGCTTGCCAGCTTGGACTTCTTGCGATAGTCTTTGTAGCCGCGTGCTATGGTGTAGCCTGCTTTCTCGCATTGTTCATACAGGGTTCCCTCTTCTTTCGCCTTGTTGTTGACTGGGTTCAGGAAGTCTGAACCTGCATAGAAGTCGAAGCCTGTGCGTGGCAGGTCTTTGCCTATGTCGTAGTAGTTGTTGCGGTCGGGCACATGAGCATAGAAGGATGCCGGGGTGGCGTGGTCAACGCTGACGCTGGTGGCTATGCCTACTCGCATGCCTGCTTCCTTGGCTTTGACGGCAACGCTGCTGACGGGTGTCTGCTGATCGGCTTGCATGCCAATGACGCCATTCTTGGTCTTGATGCCTGTGGCTAAGGCTGTGCCAGATGCGGCAGAGTCGGTCACGCCGTTGGTGCCAGAGTAGGTCGTGACCATGGTGCCATAGGGGAAGCTGGCGAAGAGGAGGGGGGTGGTGCCAATGCGCCCCTCAAGCTCTGCACGGTAGGCTTCTGTTCCGTTCACTTGGTTCACTCCCATGCCGTCGCCGATGAAGTAGAACACGTACTTGGCTTGCTGCGCCCATGCTGGCATGATGGCCAGCACCAGCAAGCATACTAAAAGAAGGTGCTTTTTCATAAAGTTAGTTTGTATTATTAAGTTAGTTTGTATCGATGTGTTTATGCCATTGTGTCGAACAGGTTGCCCATGCCGCTTTTGTCGTTGGGATTGAGCCACGGATTGCGTCCCAGATGGCGATAGGCAAGCTCTGTTACTTCGCGTCCGCGAGGAGTGCGCTTGATGAAGCCTTCCTTGATGAGGAACGGCTCATACACTTCTTCCACGGTGCCTGTATCTTCGCCTATGGCGGTGGCAATAGTGCCCAGTCCGACGGGACCGCCCTTGAACTTGTCGATGATGGTGGTCAGTATCTTGTTGTCTATCTCGTCAAGCCCGAAGCGGTCGATGTTGAGCGCTTCGAGTGCCAGGTGAGCTATGGAAAGGTCGATGGTTCCGTTGCCTTTCACCTGGGCGAAGTCTCTGACTCGGCGCAGGAGCGCATTGGCGATACGCGGCGTGCCTCGGGAGCGGCTGGCAATCTCGGCTGCAGCATCGTGTTCGCAAGGAACGCCCAGCAGTCGTGCTGAACGGAGGATAATCTTGGAGAGCACATCGGCGTCGTAGTATTCGAGATGAAGATTGATGCCGAAACGGGCACGGAGTGGCGCGGTCAGCAATCCGCTGCGTGTGGTGGCACCTACCAAGGTGAAGGGGTTCAGGTCTATCTGGATAGAACGGGCTGAAGGCCCCTTGTCTATCATGATGTCAATGCGATAGTCCTCCATGGCTGAGTACAGGTATTCCTCAACAATTGGGGAGAGGCGGTGTATCTCGTCGATGAAGAGCACATCGTTTTCCTCAAGAGAGGTGAGGATGCCGGCAAGGTCGCCAGGCTTGTCGAGCACTGGACCTGATGTGACTTTGAAGCCCACCCCCAGCTCGTTGGCTATGATATTGGAAAGCGTTGTCTTGCCAAGTCCTGGAGGACCATGAAGAAGGGTGTGGTCAAGGGGCTCGCCACGGAAACGGGCAGCCTCGACAAAGACGCACAGGTTCTCCACCACCTTGCTCTGTCCGCTGAAGTCTTCAAAGCGGAGCGGGCGGAGGGCGTTCTCAAACTCCTTGTCCTTGCTGTTGCGCTGCTCGCGTATGTCAAAATTATCGTCTGTCATTGTCTTTCTATTTTTGTGTCAATCTGTCGGCTGGCTGAAGCACATACAGCTTGTCGTTCACCCGCACCCGCTCATCAACCTTGATGCTGACGTGCTGCCCTTTGGTGGCTGTCTGCACGGGAGCCAAGTCGAAGCGTATCTCGTCGCACGTCTGAATGAGTGCGCCTGTGGTCGTTCCCGTAATGAGAATCTTGTCGCCTGCATGCAGGTCAACATTCTCGATAAGGAATTCTGCCACGCCTATCTTGGAGAAGTATTTCATGCACTTGCCCACATACACTTTCTTCTCTGTGGCCTTGCTGCCATACACCTCACACCACTCGCCCAGCTTCTGCCCCTGATAGTAGCCATCCCAGAAACCGCGGTTGAAGACGGTGGAGAGCTGTTCATCCCAAACCTCTTTCTCAGCATCAGTGAAACGGCCGTCAAGTACAGAATTGATAGCCTCATCATAGGCTTTCACCACTGTATGCACATACTCAGGACCACGCGCCCGACCTTCAATCTTGAACACTCGAACGCCGGCGTTCATCATCACGTCGATGAAACGTATGGTCTTGAGGTCGCGCGGCGACATGATGTATTTGTTATCGATGTTCAGCTCGGTGCCTGTCTCGAGGTCGGTCGCTGCATAGCCGCGACGGCATATCTGCACGCACTCGCCTCGGTTAGCGCTTCTGCCCGCATTCTGAAGCGACAGGTAACACTTGCCGCTGATGGCCATGCACAAGGCGCCATGGCAGAACATCTCAATGCGTATCAGCTCTCCCTTGGGACCGCGCACATCCTGCTCGACAATCTGCTGATAGATGTCACGCACCTGCCACATGTTCAGTTCACGAGCCAGCACCACCACATCGGCAAACTGGGCATAGAACTTCAGTGCCTCGATGTTGGATATGTTCAGCTGGGTGCTCAGGTGTACCTCCTGCCCCACTTCGCGACAATAGGTCATCACCGCCACATCGCTGGCAATGACTGCCGAGATATTGGCCTCCTTTGCCGCATCAATAATTTCATGCATGGTAGGGATGTCCTCGCCATAGATAATCGTGTTGACCGTCAGATAAGACTGCACGCCATGCTCATGACAGATAGCTGCAATCTCCTTCAAATCGTCAATCGTAAAGGCATTGGCACTGTGGCTGCGCATATTCAGCTTGCCGATGCCAAAGTATATGGAATTGGCGCCAGCCTTGATGGCGGCTGCCAGACTTTCGCGGCAGCCAACAGGAGCCATGATTTCAAAATCAGAACGTTTCATAGCGACAAAGTTACGAAATAATTGAGAATTGACAACGGACAAACGACATTTTTTATAAAGAAGTGGCGCCAGCTATAGCGCCTACAGCTGTTTTCTGCAAATTCCACACAAAAGCCATAGACCTATAGGACGGAGCACATTAGCCCTAAAGGCACTGCTTGCGGCACAGCAGCAACTGTTCGCCTTCGTCTCTCACCTTCACGCCAAACATATACACGTCGCCGCCATCTCTGATGCCTGTCCGCTTTCGCAGTTCATCGGCTGTCAGGAGGAAATTGCGAGTAGCGATATTGGCTTGAGGGCACTGCCGCTTGATGCGCTTAATCAGCTTGGAAGAGAAGGGCATCTTTTCCGTTACTTCAAAAATACGGCCAGGGAAATCGGTCACCAACACATCTGAGGTCATCAAGTGAGTGTCGGCTGCCAGCTGCTGCACAGCATAGCGAGCACAGAGGCTGCCGAACACACCCGCTTTCATGAGCGTAACATCTGGCTCATAGAGATAACGCTTCACGCCATTGTCGGTCAGAGGCACTGCAGTTTCTTCAACTAAAGGAAACACGCATTCTATCTTTCCTGACGACAAGAAATCAACGCAATGAAAGGTTTTCATCACCTTTGAGCCAGCTTCATCACAGGAATCAGCAGGAGAGAGCGACTGCTTCACCAGCACCTCCTTGCACTCATTCTTCACTCCAACAATATGCACTTCACGCACTCCCTTCAGTTTGCGCAAGACATCAGTAATGTCCACCATCGGAGAGAGCTTCACCAGCACGGTTCGGGCATGCTGCAAAAGGGCATCCTGCCACTCCACGACATTAGGTTCGCAATCCTCCATCGCATACACTCGACTGCCATCGCCAGCGCGACGAGCCGGGTCAAGATAGATGACATCTACCAACGGAACGGGCAACATCCTGCCATCGCCACAGCGCACCTCCGCCTCTGGGTGCTTATCATCTTTCAGCACCTGAAAATTATGCCTTGCCACCTCACAAAGGGAGTCACTCCGCTCAGTATAGATGGCGCGCTCCATCCCCTCGCTCATATACCAGAAGTCAACACCCATGCCGCCTGTCATATCACACAGGCTTTCGCCCTCAACAATGCTTCGTTTATAACGTGCCGTCAGCTCAGAGCTGCACTGCTCGGCTGGCACGCGGCCACCCATGATAAGGTCAGAAAGAGCATACCATTCAGGCAATTTCCCCTTCAGCCGCTTCCTTGCCTCAATCTGCTCCACGGCAAAAGGCACATCGACGCCCTGATACTTCCGAGCCGCCAGCAACAAGTCAGAAGTATCGTCATCAATATGCTTCTGGATAAAATCACGTAATTCAGGAGTCCATTCCATACAACATTATCGGCATGTTTCTGATAAAACCTCACGACAAAGATACCTGTTTTTGCCAACTATGGCAAAAAATGCCATAGAAAAGTAAGAAAAAACAAGATTGCAGAATTTATTCCCCTGTATATAGCATCACGTTCCAGACTTTAGCACCTCTGAAAATAACCCCTATGGAAAAGCTGAAGCTTCAAGAAAATTGAGAAATAACCATTACCCGCTGGCGGAATTCGCCAACGGGTAATTTGTCTTATTTTACTATGAATTTCTTGCCACCTTGGATATAGATGCCGCTGGGGAGGTTATCCGCATCCTTCATCCGTACACCTTGCAGGTTGTAGATAGGAAGATTAGAGGATTCTGTATCAAGAACGACATCTTCAATGCCTGTAGGATCATACTCTTTGATTTTCATAAAGTATTTCCACACATTGGCAGTTTGGTATGCAGCCAGTGAACCTTCGGGTACATAGAGAGTGGTATAAATATAGTTGATAGTACCAAAACTGTTTTCGTACACTGAAGCAGGAGGTACAGGCGATGCCATAGTAAGGCTGGCAAGATTACCGCAACCGTCGAAAGCATTCTCTTCGATGCCTGTTACGGAAGCGGGGATGAAGACGCTTGTAAGATTCGTATTATCACGGAATGCACTGTTTCCTATCATGTATTTCTCGTCATTGTAATCCTCTGGCAGCGCCAATTCACTTTGGTTTCCAACGTATCCAGTCAACGCTGTTTTATAGAAAAAGAAATCGCCAATTTGTCCATCGACATTTACCACCTTATCGGCATAATAAGCAACGTCTCCATGACTGGCTGAGCCAGCAGAAATGTCAAGGGAGGAGCGGTTAATGACGGTTTTAAGTCCTATACATCCACCGAATGCATACTGTTCAATGCTTGTCATGGAATTTGGAATAGTGATGCTGGTAAGACCTTTACAGCCATAGAATGCTTGGATTCCAATGCTTGTCACACCTTCTGGAATGGTAATGTTGGTAAGTCCTGTACAATAAGCGTATTTGCAACTTGTTGTGTACCAATTTGTTTTGATTAAAACGGTAGGAAAGTGATTGCATGGATTTAATGGAGGATGAAAAAGACGAAGATTTAACGTATTTAACTTTTGTAAACCACAAAAATGGAGATGGTGTGCATATTTTGTACAGAAGTTATTCTCGCAAGGAATAACTCTGGCTATCTCCGCTCTTTTGTTGCCTACAAGGCACAAGAACTCTTAATAATTTTAAAAAACACATTCATAAATGTCTTTTCTGAATGAAATTTCTTATATTGTCGATTATTTTGTGTATCTTTGCGTTCAAATTAAAGATATTTAAAAATGAAAGATTTGAATCGCATCAAAGTTGTACTCGTCGAAAAGAAACGGACGGCGAAGTGGCTTGCAGAGGAACTTGGTAAAAATCCGGCTACAGTCAGCAAATGGTGCACCAACGTTTCACAACCTGACCTATACACATTAGACAAGATTGCAACACTGCTTGATATTGACAAGCGAGAACTCATAACAGGTAAAGATTAAAGCTATGACAGATATTGTACAGATTCAAGAATCAGTGTATGATGCAATTCTGCGACAGGCTGTCGCAGTTATTGACAGGACAAGAGCAATGGTGGCAACAACGGTGTGTTCCGCCATCGGTACCGCTCATTGGGAAATAGGAAAAATACTTCACGACAAGAAGATTGAAAGTAAGCATGGAAGCGGTGTGGTAAATCGTTTGTCCTTTGACTTAAAGCAACGTTATCCACAGATGGGAGTTTCTCCAAGAAACCTGTGGGACATGAAGAAGTTTTATGAACGGTTCTGTGGCAGCGATCCAAAACTGCGACAAGCTGTCGCAGTTTTACCATGGGGACATACTCTGACCTTGATGCGCAAGTTTGGAAACGATGATAATACCATATTATATTACGCGCAGGAGATTACTTCAAAAGGGTGGAATCGTGAACTTCTTTCCAGTGCCATCTCTTTGCAGATGCACAAGAGAAAGAATGAGCCATCGGACAACAACTTTGAGCAGACACTACCTGCCTCTCAGGCAATGTTTGCCAATGAAGTGTTCCGAAGCGGTTATAATCTGGGATTCCTTGGGGTTAAAGACCCCATCTTGGAAACGGAACTTGAAGCCCGACTGGTAGAGAAGGTAAAGCAATTCCTTTTGGAACTTGGCAAAGGCTTCACTTATATTGGTAATCAGCATGTACTTGAATATAATGGAAAACGAAGCAAAGTTGACATGCTTTTCTTCCATCGTGGACTACACTGCCTTGTTGCCATTGATTTGAAGATTGGTGAATTCAGACCAGAATATGCAGGCAAAATGAATTATTACTTGTCATTGCTTGACCGTCTGGAACGCAGAGAAGACGAAAATCGCTCTATCGGCATTATTCTTTGTGCTGAGAAAGATCGTGTGGAGGTGGAGTTAGCATTGGAGGATATGGGCAAACCCATTGGGGTGGCAGATTATCAACTGATTCTGCCACAAGAAGAATTAAAGAAAGTAGTAGCAGAAGAAATGGAAGCTTTTGGTAAGGAACATCCTATTCAAATCGAAAAGGAGGAAAATTCATAGAAATAAGGTGCTCATTCAATTATCGCAAATGGTTAGATTGGTGCCATGTAACTTCTTGTCTATATAGTTCATAATTGATGTAACGGATGAATCTTCAATAATAGTGATATGAACATTCCTCAAAATATTATTGTTCGTTTAAATGAACTTCCCATCGAAGAGGTAGCTGAAAAACTTGGTTTAGAGGTTAGAAGGCATAAAGCTCTTTGTTTTAAGCATAGCGACCACAATCCCAGCATCACATTCTCCACGTCTAAGAACATATATAGATGTTGGGTATGTGGAGTTGGAGGTGGTACTATTAAACTGGTACAGGACAAGGAGGGATGGAACTTCCAAGAGGCATGTATATGGCTTGGTCAAAATTTTAATGTCTGGTGGCCTGAAGGACAAACAGAAAGAAATATCATTAAAAAAACGCCTCTTCAAAAAGTACATATAACCAAGCATAAAGAAGAAACTCTGGTGTTTGATAAAGAGATTTATACTTGGATAATCAATAACACAACGCTTCTAGAACCTGCTAAATCATTTCTATATAAAGAACGGCATCTTAATGAAGTCATTGTGCAGAACCTGCGAATTGCCTCAGTTGTTAATTCTTTGGATATGGTAGATGCTCTAGTCAAGAGGTTTGGGGAGGAAACTTGCTTGAAAACTGGACTTATTAGACGAAGTAACTATGGGATGCACTTTTATTTCTACACACCGTGCTTATTATTTCCCTACTACGATCAGGATGGGAGTCTAATTGGGATACAATCAAGATATTTGGGCACCAACGAAAAAGCCCCACGGTTTCAATTCATGTCATCACAAAAGACAAGATTGTATAATTTACCAATACTAAACAGTCTTAATAGAGGTGATAAACTGTACATTAGTGAAGGAATTACTGACTGTTTGGCTTTATTATCGGATGGTTTGAATGCGGTAGCGATACCCAGTGCAACGATTCTGCCGTTGGAAGATTTGATATTGTTAAAAAACTACGAATTACATATGTATCCAGATCGAGATGAAGCAGGACAAAAAGCTTTTATGGCTTTACGGCGTTTCTTCATCAATCACTATTCAACGGTAAGAGCTGAAGCTTTACCCGAGGGAGTTAAAGATTATTGCGATTATTATATCAAAAAGCAGGAAATATATGGAAAAGAATAACAAAAAGGCTGATGTGAAAAGGGTAAATTATTCCTTTGACATGCTGCGTAATGACATACTAACAGCGCCGACAGAGGACAATGAAAAGCTTGAGACTGGCGACAAATATCTGCGTGAGTACCAATCGAAGTTAATTGTGGCTCAAATGCTGTCTTATTTGGCAGAATCATACGAAACAGAAAACTATAAAGATAACGAACTGTTAAGAAATGCTATTGAAACAAAAGTGGATGGCGACGAACAATTGTCTGGTTTCTTATTTTTTGTTTCTCAAAATCCACAATTTGACTATTCGTGGAATTACATGAGGAAATGCAGAACTAACTATATAGAATTTCTTGTTAATTCTATTCGCTTTCTTAATAATGTACTTGTTGACATTAATTTGCTAACTGGTAAACCATGGTCCGGAAACAACATTCATGTGGTATTTCATAACATTCTGGATGTAGAACTTACTAGTGAAGAACCATTTGTGAAGGCTCGTTTGCTTTGGGAAAACTTTTATCATTTGGTAACGGTTAAGAACGATTATGATATTATTGTAAAAGCCAACGATACTTTATTAAAGGCCAGTGGTAGGAAAGAGCCCTCTGATATGAAAAAGCTCATAGATTCTGTTTTTGAAATGGTAAATAACGAATCAAAGAAAATTACAGAAAATGAAAATGTTTGATAAGATATTAGACGAACGGAATATCTTCAATTCGATATTCTGCATGGAATCGTATGTGTTCGATAAAGGGTTATTGGACACATCGAAACCTATATATCTCCATAATGAAGGCAATGTGGAGGAAACGATTGCAGCCAATGATCTCGAATTATATTATGCACTCGCTGATAAGCATAATATAGACTTGATTTCTAAGGTTATAAAATGTTGCCATCAACAGTTGGAATGGGTGTTGTCAGACAAGAAAAACTTGTTTGATGTAACAGTATATTTCAAAATCAAGAAATACGAAGAAAACAAATTGGACTTCCGTCCGATGCACACGGCAAGACTGATAGATTTGATTTGTATGGTAAGTATCTTGAACTGTTTGATGTTTGATGACGACTTAGATAAAGGGGTTAGAAAACTATCAGACTTGTCTAAATTGCTGCCCCATAATTTCTATGGAAATATTCCTTGTACGAATGTTCAGTATTTATTTCACAAGTGGCAGACAAAATACAAAGAGTATACCGATGAGATTATAGAACACTGTAGGGCATACCAAAAGAACCACAACTATCTGACAGAAGTAAGTTTAGATATCAAAAATTTCTTTCCATCTATTTCTCCTAAGATGCTGTATGACTACATTACAAGCAAACTATCAAAAACTTACAAGGACGACAAAAAGGAACTAAGCACAGCAGTAGTCAAGTTATTGTATTTCAACATATCAAAAGAGAACATCGAGCCATGGAAAGAGTATTATTATCCTGAAGGGACTGACTTATTTGGCACGAATCAATATATGAATTATGGAATACCACAAGGGTTGCCTCAATCATACTTCTTTGGCAACCTTTGCATGATAGAGGTTAAACGTCTTTTGATGCAAGACAAGACCTTTAGAGGAGATGCCTATTTCTATGTTGACGACTCAGTAATATATATCCAGTCTAAATTGGATGAGGATAAGTTTAAGAATAGAATTGATGCACTTAATGATAGCTTAAAAGAGAAATGCGAGAATGCAAAAAAAGACAATAATACACTCCCATATTATGTCAATGAAGACAGCCTTGCTTTTCAATCTAAATTAGATTATACGATTAAATTCCACGAAAAAGGGAAAAGTACTTTTACTCATATAGATGATGCGGACAACCAATATGGGCCAATAGCAAATATAACTCGGGAAACATACATGAATTCGGATCTATCGTATAATTTGGATGAGATAGACGATCATGTGTCTTTAGTGAAATTGAAAGCTCTAGATAAAGTTATTTCTCGTGAAATTGGCAAACTTGTCGATAAACAGGATAAAGCAGAAAAAGAAGGAAAGAACGGTGATGCGCTCGCTTCTAAACTTAAACTTTTGCGAAGGTTTAAGAAGTTTTTCCTTTATCGCAATCGGCTATTGAAAATCAGAGAAGAAGGTAATCCAGATTTAGACAATTTCAGTGAACGTTTCTTAGAGAATGCTACTGATCCCGAAAAATTCTTCGAACAGTATGAAGAGGATATCTTCCAGACGGAATATCGTCTTATTATCCAGAATCTTAGGAAAGAAGAGGCTGAAGATTTCAAGGAGAAGATAATTGAGTTCGAAAAACAGTTACTATCTAAATGTAATGTTAATATACAAGGGATACAAGATTCCTTGTTCTATGCTAAAGATGTTGAGACATCTTGTAAAATAAAATCAATGTCCCAGGATTCTTATGTTTCGCTGATACGATGGGCCAGAGAGAACTTTAAGGGGCTAAAATGTATGGAGTCAGATAAGCAATTGGGTAAGTTGCGGGGATTTATGTCTAATGTAAAGACGGAGGCCAAAGGCACAAAAACCAAGGACTGCATATACAAAATGCAAGAACAAGGCTTTGAAGAGGCACATTTTACAAAATTTGTGATGAATGCCTCAGCAGAATATCAGCGTAAGATATTGAATGTGTTTTTTTCAGAAATCATAGATGTCATTCCTTCGGATTCACTGGCATTATCAAAAAGGAATGCCAGACGATTTAAGTATGTAGAACTTAGAATATTAGCCTATTTAAGGAATAAAAACTTTGATTTAGAGCGATTTGAAGAGTTTGTAGAACATATCAATGAAAAAGACATCTCCAACCAAATGGGAATTGATATTGGAGTGCTTGAAGTATTGAATATCTTCATCAAGAATGTACGTAATCCAGAATGGGTGGATTCGTTGATTGTGACCCATCGACTCACGAAAGGATTGTGGTACAATGGTTCTAAATTTTTAAATTCATATACGCTCCATAATGAGGAACATGCAGTGACTCTTATCACAAAATCGTTAGAACTAACGAATAGAATAGACTATTTTGCACTAAAGAATGTGGACTATTATATTCTTTTTCTGGCGTGCTATTTGCACGACATCAGCATGGTCATTCATCCAGATTTGGGTAGGTTAAGTTCTGAAAGTGGAAAGAATATGACTTTGATTTCGGACTTAATGAGTCAAATGCAAAATGAGGTCAGAAAATTTGATTCGATAGACTATACTGGTAAAAAGGACTCTCGTTATAAAGATGTTGGTAATTTCTTAATCAAGGTGTTCAATGAGGTGTATGGGTATTTCGAGGCTTTGGTTAGAGATAACCATGCCAAGGATAGTGCCAAGTTTATTCGTGAACGATCAAACTCTTTATTAAACTATTTAGAGCCGACATTGTTGTCTTTTGTGGCAAAAGTATCAGAGAGCCATGGATATGATGTAATGGATGTTTATGGTCTCAAGTCTAGGGCTCAAGATGATACTGTAAGTTTGAAATACTTGATGATTCTCATCAGATTGGCAGACTTACTTGATGTGGCAAATGATAGAGTAAACTATCATTTGTTGAAACAAAATTTGAGAAATTTGTCAACCACATCAAAGTTTCATTGGATATCACATCTGGTGACGGATAAAATAGTACTAAAAACAGATTATATCACCGATGAAAATGCTGAAATGGGAGACAAACCTATTACCGAGGAAATAAACATAGAACTTCACTTGAATGTGAAGCAATTGACAGTGTCTAAAAACACCAAAAAATGTAATGGGTGTAAATTAGAAGAAAGCGAAAAGAAGGATGATTGCCTTCATATTAGAATTGTAGGTGGTCTTGATTCTTCTGATGAGTGTACAGAAAAATTTTGCACCGTGCTCTGTCGCTGGATGATGCGGAAGCATGACTGGTTAATCAAAGAACTGATTGCGTTGAACGATTATCTCTATTCGGTAAATAATTCGTTGTTCAAAACAAAGATAAACTTCATTATATACTATCGTGATGAAATGAGGTTAGATGCAGATATGTTTGACAGTGTTCAAGAGTATTTAGAAGAGTAAAAGCCAGTCGCTTTGAAAAACTAAATGTTATTAATAGCATCAATGTCGTGATAATTTGAGATGTATAAAACCTAGTTTGATGATAATGATTCATTGCTATGACACATCTACCGAATAAGCACTTTAATTCCTACAAGGAGGGGCTGGACCTGGAGTTCCTGCGGGCGTACTGCATGGAGTATGGGGAACGGCGGTCGTTCGAGCGGGGCGAGACGCTGGAGGAGGCCGGGAGAGCCGGCGTAGTGGGTGGGCCTACGTGGCGCGGATGCTTCAAATACGTGACGCGTGGCTACTGGCTACAGCAAGGCTGGCACCAGAACGCATCAAGGGCAACGTTTTTGATGGCCGTAAGCATCCGTTGAAACACCTATTCAAATCAACTTATATGACATTTGCGATTTCGTCTCTATTCAAAAATTTGAATATCGTATGAGGATACAACTTATAATGTTTCCTATCCAATAAGAACGACGGATCAATGTTTTCCAAGAAATGCGTTTCATCAAGTATCTCTCTAAAATAATAATGACCTTCCTTATTTTTGCCATATTTCGAAATGGCATCATAGAAAATCAAACAGAGTTCTTCGTTCGATAGCTGAGCTTGTAGAAGGTTCAAATATCTGTCTCTCAATTTAATATCATTCTTGTTGTATTCATCGTCAACTACAAACTTAATTGTATTGAAGATATATCTATACATGTATCCAACATTACAATCGATAGACTCTATATAGCTTTCATATTCTGCTGCCAACAATCCTTGTAACTGTTCAATGGAAGCAATGTTGGCGCTAACAGGAACAAATGAAGATGTAAATTCGGCCAGATTGTTATCCGAGTTGAGATGAGTTCTATACGAGTCCCTGAAGTTATTGTAATACTCAATCAGGTTCCTAGCATTAGTATGATTATAGTTTGAACAAATATTTGCATTTACGGTATCTTGTACCTGTTTGAGCATTCCTAGAATATTGAAATAGGTGGTTTCAAAACGCGCTTTATCACTTTGCTCTTTGGTTACGCGGAGTTGTTCTCTCTGTTCCCTGAATGTAATGAATAAAAATAATGTGGCAGTAAAAGTAAATATAATTCCTATAGTGCCCCACAAGAAATCACCTATATTGTCAGATAATTGTTCATACACATTGTCACTAACAAATGCCCAAGAATAACCATGTAACTGCCATTGTTTAAAAACAATATAAGAATAGAAGCCCCAAAGTACAACTCCTATAATAATACTTGCTAATGCAATCTTTGTCAACAAATTTTTCATGTTTTTATCTTACATTGAATTGTTGTTGAATGAAACTAATCAACTCGTTGGCCTTACCGTCTACAAAAGAATATGTAGGATACCTGTTCGGTCCTAGAACTACATTGGTTGAAATGTCCATACTCATACCTAAAGATTGAACATCTTGTAGTGAAAGGACTTTGTCTTGTCCATCTATTTTTACAGTTATCGCAATATCACTACAAGACAAGTCCTCCTCTATCACATAGAGTGTATTAGCGTCATTTCTCTTATTTCTAATCCAATTGAGAAATTCAGAAATGCGCATATATTGATTAATTCCAATATTATATGTTATTGTCGTAGAGATACCTTCGTTGTTTATTGTATTACCAGATATTCTTGAAATACTAAGGTCGTCTTTGGTAACTTTACGCAATTCTATCTTTTTTGCTTCATATCGAAGTGTTTGCATCTTTCGTTGGACTAATGCATCTATTGATAGAGGAGCTATTCTTAGAGTATATAGTCCGTCACTTGGACTTGCTTGATAAAACTTAAGAATCGCATTATTCAATACTGTCATTATTCCATAATTACTGATTTTTTCAATCAAAAGAAAACCAATATTTGAATTCTCTGGAATATAGAACATGAAATAGAATGGTTTCATTAACGCCTCTCCAGCACCTTTTTGAAATTTTAGCTCGCCTGTTGATATGTCAACCCCATCTTCTTGAGTACCATAATCCCCAGATTCAATTATACCAGATAAGTAACGACCTCTTCGGTATAAATGATATGTGCCGTCAGGCTTACGCGAAAGTCTATAAGCGTTACCTTGTTGCGCATTGGGTTCAGCATCAGTATTAACTGGAACATGTTGATCGCCACGTGCCACATCTTGTTTCCACGATGTTATCATAGTGTCCATATACTCCAAAAAATCTTGTCCATTGTTAAAGTCTGATAGAACTTGTCTATCATTCTTATTTCCATATGTATGGATTGTGATTGCGTAAACCGCTAATGAAAATGTTTTAGCCATAATAATAAATTTTAATATCAACGCAGTATTGTTCTGCGCATGTCGTCATATTGAAAGAGAAAAGAACTGAGGGCTTGTTTCATCCCTCAGCCGGCCGATTCAGCCTTTGATTATCTGTCTGATGTAGTGGTATATTGTTCTGATATCGTCTGGAACGGATATCATTTCCATTATATCTGGCTTGCCAACATATAACTACCCACCTACATAAAGTAGATGCAATATTGAACATACAAACTTCGCAGAGTCTTCAAAGCTCTGCCCTTTCACTCTTTGAGCTAGTTGGGCAAACATTTGCCCAATCTAGCATAAAAATTTTTTTGTTTTCATAATTAAAACTTATTTTTATTCCTGCAACCTATGTCCCGCAGTAAGGACTTCATGAATATCTCCTTCAACTGTCCGCCCATCCACCCAGCTCTTGCAGTCTATCCAGAGATTTCAATCTATTTTCTGTGACAATGGATACGGCTTTAATGTTTACACGTTTTTAGAAGCTACGTACATCATCCACGCCCCATCATTATCCTTGCCTTCATGCTTCAGAATACCTTTCTTCTGCATTGCAGAGAGGTCACGTTCGATGGTGCGTTGGCTCACCGACAGCATCTCCGACATTTTTCGGCCTGTTATTGTCGGAGACTCTTTGATAAGATTGAGTATTTTCTGCTGACGCTCAGTGAGTTTCGTCTCCGACACGTCTCCGTCATGGTATCCGACATTCGGAGTGTCGGAAGAGGCAAAGATGATGGTCTGGAATTGGGTCGGAGTAGATTTGAACTTGGGTTTCAGTTCGTCTTTATATCCTTCCAATGCTTTGGTCTCATTACAAATGCGTGTGAGTCCGCTGCCTCGCTTTTCCATATAATCAAGCTGAGCCATTACGTTTGCAAGGATAGGATTACGCCTTTCGGAAGAAACGTCTGCGATGTCTAAGTTCTGAATCAGCATACCATTGTACATTCCACCAGGGGATGTAACGGTGAGACGGTCATCGTAGATGTCAAGATGCACTTCGCCACCCATTACTGTGTAATCACGATGGATGAAGTGGTTTACCATTGCCTCCAGAACAGCTCGTTCCGCATACTCTGGTTTGTTCTTTCGCCCATTAGGTAACTTCTCCCAGCCTTTCTTCGTGTTGGACTTCACAAAGTTCATAGCCTCACGAAGCAACATGAGGACATTGCCTGTAAACTCTGCATCGTTGATGGCGTCGCCCTTTTCTTTTCCATCCCAACGAGTGCAATAAAGACGAGACTGCCAGAGTGGGCAATCATCGGCAAACAATGCGCCAGCATTCGTTAGGTTCCCAGCACCTGTTACCAGTCCAAACGACAAGAGATATTTCTTGTCCCATTCTTGTTTGGTGCGGTCTTTGAACGAGTTCGCCAATATCGTGAAAGAATAGTCTTCAACTTTATAATCCGTATGAAGGGAATCAAAAGTTTTGTTGGAACCTTTCAGTACCAAACGTACCATCTGTTCTGCCGTGGCAGGAAGACTCTCATCACCGACACGGACAAAGGCTATGCGCTGACCATCACCAACGTAGTAATATGGGGTATAATGTCCGACGTTGACTTTGAGTTGCAAGATGTGTAGTCCATCTATATCATGGGGAATCATCTCCACCTCTGGCAGGGGATCCATGTAATCACGAATCTTACTACTGACAGCTTCGCAAACATGCTGCACGTCATCAAGACCTTTGACGATGCCATCATTATCAACGCCAAAGAAAAGGGAACCACCCAAACCATTAGCAAAGGCGCTTACGCTCTTCAACCAACTCTTAGGTTTCTTTTCTTCAAACATCACCTTGAAGTCGTATGCAGTACATTCCACTATCAGAGTCTTTAATTCCATTCTATATAAATTCTGGCATATTACCTTGCAAAGGTACTCTTTTTTTTTCGAAAGTAAGGAGTTTGTTCATCATTTCGCGCGTAATTTAAGCAAATTTTATCTAAAACAAGGCTGTGGTATAACAAAAAGAAACGAATTGTGATGAAAAATGACTACCTTTGTACCCACAAATCAGATAATTGGCGAATATGACACCAAACAAACACTTTAATTCCTACAAGGAGGGGCTGGACCTGGAGTTCCTGCGGGAGTACTGCATGGAGCACGGCCTTCGCGATATGCTTGTGCGCCTTCGAGGGCGAGTTCGTTTCCGACTTCCCCTATTGCCTCGACGGCGACTTGTCGGAGGTGAGCATCGAGGCGGACATGCCGTGCGAGGTGCGCGTCATCAGCGGACAGGAGCTGCAGGCCCTGATTGACAACGACCCGAAGATGGCGAAGATGGACGTGAAGATACTGAAGAACCTGTTCAAGATGGTCTATGCCCGCGACCTCGACCACTACCGCTACACCGCCCGCAGCCGCTACCGTCGGCTCATCGACC
>JAUMXY010000064.1 GCA_030528885.1 Bacteroidales bacterium
CCCTCTCTTTTCAATTCACTGCTACAACCACGCGCTGTCCCTTGCGCAGCTGCATCGTACCGCTGGTGATGACGGTGTCGCCCACGCTGAGCCCTTTCAGCACCTGCACCTGAGCATCAGTGCGCAGTCCCTTGGAAATTTCCACAGGCTCAGCCTTCCCGTTGCGGCAAACAAACACCTTGTCGATACCCATCTCAGACACGATGGCCTCGCTGGGCACAGCCAGAGTCTTGTCATAGTGGCGCGTCGTCAGGTTCACGTTCACATAACGTCCCGGCACCAGCTTGCCGTCGGTGTTGGCATAGAGGGCGCGGACCGTGTAGGTGCGTGTGTCGGAATCGACACGTGAGTCGAAAGCATAGACCTTGGCATCGCGCGGCGTCAGGTCGCCCTCGGCAGTGAATGTCAGCTCAGTGCCAGGCTCCAGTGTGCCGGCATAGCGCTCGGGCACGCTGAACTCCACCTTCAGCGGACGGTTCTTGGTGAGGGTAGCCACAGGCGTGGTCGTCGTCACATAAGCACCCGTGCTCACCTGGCGCAGTCCGATGACTCCGTCGAAAGGCGCGCGCAGCTCCTTCTGAGCTATCTGCGCCTTCACGCCGTCGATGTCAGCCTGCAGCGCCTGCAGGTTTGCCTCAGCTTCCTGCACTGCCTCCTGGCTCACGGCCTCCTTGGCAAGCAGCGCCTTGGCGCGATACACGCGGTCCTGCATCAGCTTGACCTGCGCCTGCTGGCGGCGCAGCTGCGCTTGCAGCGGCGCATCGTTAATCTTGGCAAGCAAGTCGCCTTTCGCCACCTGCGAGCCTTCGCGGAAAAGAATCTCTGTGATTTTGCCGGCCGTCTCGAACGTGAGGCTCACCTCCTCGTCAGGCACGAGGCTGCCGCTCACGTAGAGTCCGTCAGTGAGCGACTGCTCGCCCATTACCACTGCACGCACGTTCAGTGCGCCTGCGCCTCCACCTCTGCCTCCAGCCGGTGCAGCGCTCAGCTCTTCATTCTGCTGGGGTACGAACGTGTGAATCGCCAGCGCTGCAAGTCCTGCAGTCACTGCGCCCACGATGCCCCACTTTGTTAGCTTGTTCATTGTTTGTGCTGTATAATGAAAGGTTAGTTAATTCCGTATCCGCTTTCCCAGCACTTGGGCTGCTCTGCCTCACTTGGGCTGCATAAGGGAAAGCTGCCCACAAAGTTACGCCTTTTTCCTTTTATTAACAAAAAAAAGGTGATTTTTGCCACACGCTGTAAGTTTTTTTCACATTTGACCGCTTGCGGGGCAGGGGAGAGGCATAAAAAAAACTTCCGCCTGATTCGAGACTATCACTAGCCCCTCTTCACTGCGGAAGTCTACCTATTTCTATTAATATTATTTCGATAATCTATTTGTTTTTATACAATCTTAAATCAATATGTGTTACATGAAATCGGGCAAAATATTATAGTCGTTATCGAAAATCCTTTATTGGTCAAAACAGACAATAGGCAATTCAATTATTGTGCTTATTCAAAAGCGGTGTGTTTTCAGTTGTATTGTTTGTTAATTGAGGTTCGGGATTAGAGTGATGCAAGAGCTGAAGACTGCTGCACGGCGCTGTTGATGTCGCCAGAGAAGCGGTTGTCCTTCCAATTGCCTGCAATTACGCGGCCTGTAGCCGTTGTGTATGTTCCAACGCCGTGGCGCATGTCCTCCTTGAACTGGCCTGTGTAGGTTGCTCCTGAAGCCCATACGAAAGTGCCCTGTCCTTCGATGTTAGACTGCACGAACTGACCTTCGTAAGTGTTGCCGTTGGCATAAGTGTACTTGCCAAGACCTTCCTTCTCGCCGTTCACCCACTGTCCAGCATAAACGTCGCCGTTGCTGTGGTAGTAAGTGCCGAAGCCATTGCGCTGGTTGTTCTCGTAGTGGCCTACGTACTTGTCGCCGTTGGCAGCTGTGAAAGTGCCTTCGCCTACGCGGACGTCGTCCACCCAGTATCCTTCATAAACGTCGCCGTTAGCCCAGATGAGCTTTCCGTATCCGTTGCGCTTGCCGTTCTTCCACTCGCCTTCATAGACGTTGCACTTGTCGGCATAGAAAGCTGAGCCCTTGCCGTCCTGCTTGCCGTCCTTGAAGTCACCTTGATAGATGTCGCCATCAGTCCATGAGTAACGGCCGTATCCTTCAATCTGACCCTCTACGAAGCTGCCTTCGAAGCGGTCGCCATTCTTCCATTCGTAAACACCTTGTCCGTGCATCTTGCCAGACTTCTTGTCGCCGGTGTATTTTCCTGCGTTCTTCAGGTCAGGATTCTTCTCTGTGGGGTTCTCCTGTGCCATTGCGTGGTTGTAAGCTCCCAGTGCAATGAATGATAAAACGGTTAAGATAAACTTCTTCATAATTTTGCCCTTTCTTTTTTAATTGTATATAATGTATAGAAGTTTGTTAGTTGGTTTAGTATTGTTTTTGTTTGTTAAGTGCCGTTTTTGTTTCTCGATGTTGCAAATTTATAGTATTGAAACATAACTTCCAAATAAAAATACAAAAAAATGCAGAAAAAATACAAAAAAATATCAAAAAAGGAGAAAGAAGACAAAGAATAGGTAAAATGGTTTACTTTTTGTCGCTTTTTCGGGCAACGATTCGGCTTAAAAGTGAAACATTTTGTTTTTGGTGTGTTACAAGAGAGGTGACAGGGGAAACTTTACGTCTCTTGGTGAGGAAACAAAGAAGGGTGTTTGAAAGTTCAAAACGTCCGCAATTGGTTTGTTGTTGGGTTTTTCGGGGGTGTTAAGGCGGTGGGTGATGGGGTGGAATGGGTGTTTTTGTGGGTTTTTGCTGGTGGAGGGGGAGGTGGGAAGGTGGGTGTGGTGGCGGTTTTGTATTTGGCAGTGGTGTGGTGTAAGGGGCTGTGGATGAGTATAGTGGATGTGGGGGAGGAAACAAAAGCGGAATACAAAAGCGGTGTTTTCAGGGGTGAAAGATGGGTTGTGCGGGCTTAATGGGCTGATGGGGAGAATGGACTGGATGAGTTTAATGGAGCTGATGGGGAGGATGGGCGGAGTGGGATTGGTGGGTTGAATGGGCTGGATGGATTGGATGTGATTGGTGTGATGGGGAGGTGGGATGAAGAAAGCCAGATGTGTGGGTGGTACATCTGGCTTTGGCTTGGGTATGGTGGTGCGCTTGCTGCTTGGCAGTTGGTGCGTGTGGGTTGGCTGTTGATGTTGTTGGGATGGATGGGTTTGATGGGGTGAATGGGCTTCGTGGGTAGTGATGGGTTTTGTTGTTGTGTTGTGTTAGTTGTTGATGATGGTGTAGCCTATGTAGATGGCGTAGAGGGTGAGGAGGGTGGCGCCTTCCCATCGCTGGAGGAGGTTCTTTGTGCTGAGGAAGAACCAGAGGAGGAGTCCTGCGGAGAATTGGATGATGTAGTCGATGTAGAAGGGTTCCCATGCGTTGGTGATGGGGGTGATGATGCTGGATACGCCGATGACGCATAGGATGTTGAAGATGCATGAGCCGATGATGTTGCCTACTGCCATGTCGGTCTGTCCTTTGCGGGCTGCGATGGCGGAGGCGAAGAGTTCGGGGAGGCTTGTGCCTACGGCTACGATGGTGAGTCCGATGATGCGTTCCATTTGTGTTTGTTCTACGCCGAAGCTTTTGCCGAGTGCCATGGCCATGCTGGTTGCTCCTTCGACGAGGAGGTTTGCGCCGAGCACCATGGCTGCGAGTGCGAGGAGGACGAAGAGGATGGCTTTCCAGAGTGGCATGATGGGTTTGTCTTCTTCTTCGTCTGTTGTGTCGGGCAGTGTGTCGATGAATTGCTTTGGCTTGGGTCCTTTGGTTGCGTTGTGCAGTGCTTCAGCTGCTGCTGCGTGCTGTTTGCTGAGTAGCTGCATTTTGCGTGTGTGCTGTATTTCCCATGTGATGTAGATGATGAGTGCTGCGAACATGCAGATGCCCATCCATCGTTCGATGGTTTCTTGGAGTGCTGCGAGCATGAGGAGTATCATGCAGAGGAGCATGAAGGGCATGTCGATGCGCATCATGTCTCGCTTGGTTGGTATGGGGTGTATGAGTGCTGTGAGTCCGATGATGAATGCTATGTTGGCGATGTTGGAGCCTGCTACGTTTCCGATGGAGATGGCCGGTGAGCCTGACATGGCTGCCTGTGCGCTGACGAAGAGCTCGGGCATGGATGTGCCGAAGCCTACTACGGTGAGTCCGATGATGAGCGGGCTGAGCTTGGCGCGCTTGGCGATGCTGACTGATCCGTCGATGAGGAAGTCTCCTCCTTTGACGAGGAGCATGAGTCCGAAGATGATGAATGCGATGTTGAAGTACATGGTGATTTTTTTGCTTTTACATTGCAAAGTTACGCATTTGCTGGCGAAGGGCAAAGGTTGGGGGTGGGTTTTTATGCTGAAAGCGCGGAAAAAGGGCGTTTTCTTGTTCCTTTTCCCGCGCTTTCGCGTGTGTGTGCCTGTTTGTTAGTAGGCTGAGTAGTAGAAGGTGGCGGTTTCGTCGCGTACGAAGCTTGCCTGCCTGTTGAGGTCGTTTATCTTGTGGGAGCGTACCTTGGCGGTGTACTTGCTCAGGTTGTCGACCAGATTGAGGATTTCTAGCCAGCCCAGCGTTGGCGCGTTGCTGAGTCCTGCCACTTGTGACGCCGGTGTTGCCGCGTCGTATTCTATCACTTCTTTTTGTGTGGGTTCGTTGTTGTAGCGAATCCATCTGTCTATTCTTCCTGTGCAGTTTCCTTGCGCATCGTAGGTGTAGCGGCGTTCTGTTGTTGGTTCCTTGTCCCAATTTCCGTTTTCATCTTGTCCGTAGGTCAGGCGGTTTGTCATCCGTCCATTAGCGTCATAGCTGTAAGTCATGTAGCGCATGGCTGCAGGAAAGGTGTGCTTAACCCTGTTGCCGTTGGCGTCATACTCATATATATTCTTGTGGTACTCTTTCCATGTGCCATCTTCGTAATCTGCGCTTACGCTGCTGGTCATGTTCTTGCCGCTGTAGGTGTACAGACGTTTCGAGGTGCTTTCCCATTGCCCGTCCCTGAGTGCTTGTATTGTTACTTCTTGCAGCAGGCTGTCCGCATTATATATAAATGTAAAGCGCATTGTACTGTACTGGTCGTATTCTTTCGTCTGCAGTATATTCCCTTTGCTGTCGAACTCTGCTTCTATTCTCTCGTAGGTGCTCCACGTGTTTCCTTTCAGAGTGCTCTTTTCCCACACGGTGTTTCTGCCTTCGGCATCGTACTTGCACTGCGTGAGCGAGTAGAGTCTCCAGTCTGCCGCGCTGTCCTTCGCCGTGTATTCGGCTATCTGGCAGATTTGCCCATGGCGGTTGTAGTAGAATACATATTTGGTGCTGCGGCCGCTTACGCTGGTGGCTACAGTATAGATGATGCTGTCGAGCTTCTCCTTGTATTGCGTCTCTTGCGCCGAGAGGGGGAGGCTGAGCAGGATGCAACAGGTGATGGATACTGCTTTGAATGTTGCTGCAGCGCATGCTATGACACAGATGCTGCCAAAACTTTTTCTCTGTTTCATAGACATTAATTATATGATTAAAGTAATAAAATATTTCCTCGTTTGGTTATCGCACGAATAAATCAATCATTCATTGCGCTGGGGTACATTTTCCCGCGCTTTCGCGTGTGTGTGCCTGTTTGTTAGTAGGCTGAGTAGTAGAAGGTGGCGGTTTCAGTCATATCATAGGTAGTTGTTTCGATAAGGTCAATGATTCTGTGCGATTTTATCTTGGCAGTGTATTTGCACAGGTCGTCTGTCAGGTCGAGGTAATTGGTGTACAGCTTCCAGTACAGCAAAGGCTCTGTCTGTAGTCCGCACACTTGCGCCGTAGGTACTGACGCGTCGTATTCCAGCACCGTTCTGGTGAAGGGTCTGCCAGAGGCAAGGAGGAAATCCTGCATCTCGATTTGGTTGCCCGCCACGTCGTAGGTATAGGTGCGTTCTGAGCTCGCACGCCATTTCCCGTTCTCATCCTCGCTGTACCTGCAGCGCTTTGTCATCCGCCTGTCGGCATCGTAGCTGTAGGTTGTGCTATCGGCGAGCACCCAGCAATTTTTTCTGTGAGACATGTAGAATCTGGATTCGGAGGTCTTGTTTCCGTTGGCATCATACCCGTATCTCATATTTTCCACCTGTACCCACTTGTCTCCCCTTTTTTCGCTCAGGATATAGCTTGTGACGTTGCCGGCCTCGTCGTGGGTGTAGCGGTGTATTTGACTCTCTCTCCACCCACCGTTTTCGGGATACAGAAAGGTCTTGCTTTCCAAGCGCCCGTCTGCTCCTCGTTCATAGATGAAGTACTCTCTGGAGTCGTTGATTGACTTCACCATGTTGCCTTTCTCGTCATATTCCGCCTCCATTCTATGGGATGTCTCCCAGGTATTCTCGGACAGGAGGTTTTGTTCCCACAGGATATTTCTTCCTTCGGCGTCGTATTTGCACTGCGTGAGCGAGTAGAGTCTCCACCGATCCGTTCCACGCCCCCATCGGTACAGAGCTATTTGGGAAATTCGTCCGTGCCTGTCGTAGTAGAAAATTTCCTTTTGTTTGCAGCGATCTTTGGCGATGTAATGGATGATGCTGTCGAGCTTCTCCTTGTATGCTGCCTCTTGCGCCGAGAGTGGGAGGCTGAGCAGGAGGCTGCAGGTGATAGATAATGCTTTGAAGATTCCCATAATAAGGCTTTTAGATAAATTCCAAAGTTAGTACATTACGCCAAAAACTCTATATATAGACCATGTTTTGCCTGGTCCAGAATAATCTTCATATATTACATTAGACCCTTCAAAGCCCGTCGGTTTAGCCATGTGTGATTCTTCTCCTTCATCAGTATAGATTATTATTTTTGAGGGGAGTGCTGTTGAAGAGAATCTAATGAGTGCATTCCATGCTTCTAGTCCTTGCACATGTGTGCTGAGTCCGTGTAATTGCTGAGCTATGTCAAAAACGAGGAAATTTGTCAACCTATCACCTTCTTCCCAGCCTTTTGTTTCGGCAATTGCTTTTACGGTTTCCATGGACGCGCCGCCTAAATTGGCCAAGACCCATAGCCCGCAATTTTGGGCATCAGGAATATAAGTAGGGGGTGCTTCTAGTCTGCTCAGGTCGGAAGCGGATTCTGCACGTGTGAACATGTCGCTTTCATAATACTCGTCTTCTTGGCTGCATGATACAAAAGTGATGATTGTTGCTGCAGCGCATGCTATGGCACAGATGCTGCCAAAACTTTTTCTTTGTTTCATAGTCATTAATTATATGATTAAAATAATAAAATATTTCCTCGTTTGGTTATCGCACGAATAAATCAATCATTCATTGCGCTGGGGTACAAACCCCTTGAGAGTTATTTTTCCGCTACAAAGTTATAGAATTTTAATCAAACGGCAAAGGATAAGGTGGAGACATTTTTTTAGAGTGATGCTACACGTTAAATAGCTGATAATAAATCACTTTTAAGAAAATGGCGTTGCGTCATCTAATTAAAAGTGTGGACAACCCCGTCCTTCTCCTTTTAATTTAGCATTTATTAACATCCTGCTTGGAGTAGGTAACGGGGTTGTCTTGATTCGTATTAATTATATAGGTATGTCTTCTGTCTTACAGCATACGGGTGCCTTTGCATGAGCGGTGTGCTGCATCAGAAGATGACCTTCTTCACGCTGCCGTCGGTCATTTTGATGATGTTGATGCCTTTTTGCGGTGTGTCGATGCGTGTGCCTCCGATGGTGTAGATGGCTGCCGGCTGTGGTGTGCCGGTGGCTTGGTCGGGGGTGAGGGTGTCGATGGCGGTGTATTCTCCGTTGAGTTCAGCTATGCTGTAAGTTGCTTGTTTTGTGGATGCTACGAACTCGATGTTGAAGTAGAACTTTACGGTTGCTGTTTGTTCTCCTTTCTGGTAGGTGAATGCTTGTCCGATGGTGAGGGTGCTGCCTGCTTTGGCTTTGCCGGGGTATTGTCCGATGGTGAAGGCTGGTGTGGCGGTGTCGAGTTCGCTGAAGACGTATCCGCTGCCCCAGTCGCTGCGTGCGCCTGTGCTGTTGAACCAGTGTCCGTGTCCGTTGGCTGATGGGCCTTGGTTGACGGTTTTGCCTGTGGTTGGGTTGAGTGCGTAGAATTTGATTTCTCCGTCTTTGGGTGCTGCTGATGTCCAGCTGACGAGTTTGCTCATGGCTTCGGCTGTTGTGCTTTGGAATGCTGTTGCGAGTGTGACTGCTGCTTTTCCTTCGACGGGTATGGTGATGCCTGAGTAGTTTTTGCTGTCGACGGGTATCTGTACGTTGTAGGTGATGGTTGCGTCGGTGATGTGCTGGTCTTCGAAGATGAGTGGCGCTCCGAGTATGCTGGTGTTTTTGAATTCGATGGTGTATGGCCACTGGCTGTCGTCGGTGATGTCGTCGTCCCACTGGTGTGCTGTGTATTGCTTTGGTGCTGGCACTACGACGAGCCACATGCGCTTGGTGTTGTCGGGTATGGTTGCGCTGATGCTGGCTGTTTTGTTTCCGCTTCCTCCTTCGGCGCAGTAGAGTGTGTCTTGGCTGATGTATTGTCTGGTGCCGTCGTTGAGGAGCGCTACGTATCCGAGTCGGAAGGCGCGCTGCTTGTTGTATGTGCTGCTGTAGTTGTAGTAGGTTTTGTCGGCGAGCTTTTCATAGACGCTGTTGCCGTTGAAGAATTGGACGGGGTCGCTGTCTGCTATTTTTGCTGGTGCTTTGAGCGAGGTGAATTGGGTGGTGATGGTTGTTCCTGCTTCTGGCACGTCGAGGGGTATGATGTTGAATCCTGTTGTCTGTGGGCAGCTGGCGTAGGCTACTTGGAATTTTGTTCCTCCGAGTGGTACGTAGCTGTAGGCGTAGGTTCCGATGTAGGGTTCTGCTTCGCTGCGTGCCACGTCGAGGTCGATGGTTGCCATTTTCATGGCGTAGTCGAAGTAGTGTCGGAAGAGTTCTTGTGTGTCGATGCCGAGGAGGCTCATGAGCACCTCGTTGGGGTCTTGCCCTTTGCCTGTGTCGTGCCTCCAGAGTCGTCCGATGATGTCGATGCCGTAGCGTTCAGCCAGGTAGTAGTGCCACCAGTATGACTGGTATCGCTGCCATTCGTTGGTCATGGCGTAGTTGTGTGCGTTTTTGAAGATGAACCAGCTCTGGTCCCATTTGAGTTCGGGGTGTGCCTGTACGGATTGCCACTGTGCTGTCTGTTCCCAGAAGGTGGAGCCGTTGCCGATGGCTGTGCGGAATCCGGCGAATCCTCCGAGGTCGCAGTAGGTCTGGTACTGGAAGGAGTGTCCGATTTCGTGTGCGATGGTTTGTCCTACGGGTTTGCAGGTGGAGGGTGTGATCCAGAGTGCGCCGATGACGTTGTCGTATCCTGAGCCTGTGGCTGTCCATCCTGCATCGTGGAGGAGGCAGATGATCATTTTGTATTGGCTGACTTTTGAGTTCTTTTCGTCGCAGAAGGCAAGCTTGCCTACGTTGAGGGAGTAGTACCATTCGGCTTTCTGGAGCAGGTCGTCTATGTCGACGCGGTAGGTGGCCGGTGCCTGTGAGGGGTGTGTGTCGCCGTAGCCTTTTTCCCAGTACACGATGAAGTTGTCGCTTTCTTGCGAGCGTGTCTTGGAGTACTGTGCTGTGTGCCCGGGGTCTGATTCTTTGTAGATGGCTGTGCTGTTTTTCCACTCCCATGGGATGTAGATTTTCTTTTGCGCGTTGGCGCTGAGCGCTGCTGTGATGAGGATGAGCGCTGTGAGCAGTGTCTTTTTCATTGTCTTGTCTGTTTTTATTTGTTAGCTAATCTGTTGGTTTTGTTCCCTTTGTGTGTGGCATGGCTTTAGGGTTGTGTGTGGGGTGGCTTGCAGGTGATGCGTCCTTCCACTTGTGCGTCTTGCTGTCTGATGCGTCCGCCGAGGTGTCGGCTGATGTAGGTGGCCAGCACGTCGGTGTCTCGTCCCAGGTCGGCCGAGATGGTTGTGGCGTAGCGCAGGCACCCGTCGCATCCCATGTCGATGAGGATGTAGTTGAAGGTGGCGAGCGTGTAGGTTCGCTTGGTGTCTATCGGCTCGTAGCTTCCGCTTTTTCTGCTGAGCACCTGCACGTTGCTGACGCGTCGGGGCTTGTTATCCACTCGCACGAAGATGTCGTGCTCGTCCAGCACCACAGGCGAGGCGAGGGTGGTGTCCACCTCCATGCGCAGTCCGCTCACTTGCATGAAGCTGCCGTTCTCTTCGGGCAGGATTCTCACGCACACCTCCAGCGCGTCGAGCAGCTGCTGTCCTGTCAGCGAGCCTACGCACATGCTGTTGGCGAAGGGCATCAGGTTGAGCAGGTCGTTGTGGGTCAGCTCGCCTTGCGGCAGGTTGCTGCGCAGTCCGCCGCCGTTGAGCAGGGCGATGTCGGTGCCTGCCACCAGACGGAAGGCGTCGGTGCAGAAGTTGCCGATGGCGGTTTCATGGGTGCGCACCAGTCGGTTGCCCAGGCTGTCGTAGATGGCGAGGGGCTGCTCGTTGATGCCTACCACGCGGTCGCCTGACGATAGGTTTTGTTCTTTTATTTCGTCAACAAAACTTTGTATCTCGCTGTCTGATTGTATGTTATCAAGTTCTACAAGGTTGGTGGAGAATGTTCCCTCCTTGTCGAGCGTGAGCACTCCTGCATATTTAAGCTCTGTGCCTGTCGATGCCAGCAGCACGGGCTTGCCCTCGCGGTTCAGCACGATGGAGTCGCTGATGACGTGGTGGTCGTGCCCGTCCAGCACCACGTCGATGCCTGTGGTGTTGGCTATGACGCTCACCGAGCTGGGGTGCTCCGCCAGCCAGTCCACGTCGCCCAGGTGCGAGAGCGCCACCACGTAGTCGGCACCCTCCTTGCGCGCTGCATCCACTGCCTGCTGGGCATAGGTGTACAGCTCTTCGCGGGGCGAGAACGTGTACACGATGCTGTCGCGCTCGTCGCGGAAGGTGGGTCCTGCCACATGGGTTGTCGTCGTGGTCAGTCCCACAAAGGCAATGTCCACATCGCCATAGCTCAGCATGCGGTAGGGCGAGAAGACAAGCGAGCCGGTGCGTAGGTCGAGGAAGTTGGCGCACACGATGTCCGCCTCCAGCTTCTGGTCGAGCTCTCGCAGGCGGTCCATGCCGTAGTCGAACTCATGGTTGCCCGGCACCACCACATCGTAGCCCACACGGTTCATGATGTCAACAATGGCCTCGCCGCGCGTGACCGAGCCGACCACGCCCCCCTGCACAAAGTCGCCGCACGAAACGGTGGTGACGTAGGGCGTCAGCGTCTTGTATCCGTCGCGCACGGCAGCCAGCCGCGCATAGCCGTCCACGGCGCAGTGCACGTCGTTCTCGAACACGACGATGACGGGCTTCTCAGGGCGGTCGGGCGTGCCGCCGCCATTGCAGCTGTCCTCGCAGCCTGTCAGCAGGATGCAGAGAAGAAAGAAGAGGTGGGAGGTGAGTCGATTAGTCATATTTCTGAAGGAAAAAAGTTAGTGTTGATAGCCTGCTCGGTGACAGTCAGGCAGTTGCGCGTCTTCCGCCCATGCAGCTGGTCACCCATCGGCTCAGTTGCGCGCCGTGTCGGAAATATTAGGCAGGCTGTGTCGCATAGATTAGGGAGGCGGTGTTTGCAATAAGCAGC